>JAQFVO010000328.1 GCA_027942505.1 Endozoicomonas sp.
TCAAGCACGGCCGGTGGTAGCAATAACGCAGAGAGACCCGGCTGTTGGACAGTCGCACCAGGACCAGAAATAACTGAAGGTTGTGCTATCGCACCCAGCAACCCTGAGGCAGTGGTATTTATGTCGATTGTGTTACCGATCTTCGTATACATATTCCAATTCGTTAATCCTGCAAAGCAGTATGGAGTTCTGTTTCTGGCAAAAGTTCCAACTTTGCCCGGATGTTTTACCAGTTGCCGGTATTGAGCCTCCTGGCAATCATCTGAGGCACGAAACAGATCAGCTGCTTCAGTTTGACCAGCGACATCACCACGCCCATACCCACATATTCAGGAATCTGGTACTGCCTTGACATGGTCAAAAGTGACATGTAGATGGCCGTGGGGCCATCAAATGATTCCACAATGGTGCCGAAAAAGGCTGGAGCCTGACCACCGTTCAGATTGACCACAAAGTCCGGACGGGCAATCATCCGCCCCACGACCTCCTGTTCGGTAATGTTGTAGCGGTCCAACGCCCTGGCTATGAACGCCCCAAGGGCAATGCCAAAGTCCCCGGGAGCAGTCCGGCAAACCCCCCGGATGACCGGCGTACGCGCCCCAACAATGACCACCGCCACATTGGACAGCCAGCCACCAAGCCTGGCACCAATGCGCTGGTAATGGTACTTGTCAACATTGGCTGCCAGCACATCCAGGTTAACCAGCATGTCCTGCTCGGAGGGCAGTTTCGGTTTATCCTCCTGCTCGGCCAGCCACTGCATCACTTGCAGGCAGAGGGAGAAAAACTGTATTGGCAGGGATTCCAGTCCGGCGCTGAGCTGGTGTAATCCATCCAGTACTGACTCTTCATAGACGTCAGCGCCCTCATCAAGGACTTGCCCAATAACTTTCTGCAAGGTCTCACGATACTGGCTGGCACTGATATCACCCAAAAACCGGGCGCGCAGACAGGCCGTCATTTTGCCATCAAGCAACACCAGCAAACTGTCGCTCAGTAACGCCATAACCTCTCTGAGATCATCCAGCTGCAAGTGAACCGTGGCCCTCAGGCCATCACTCTCCTGCAAGACAACGACGGTCCGCTCGACGATTTCGCGAGAAAATGCTTCCTGGCACAGTCGGTCTGTTCGCTCGAGGGATTTACAGGTAACAGCATCGTCTGGCGCGAATTGAGTGGTCACTTTGCGCGTCATGCCGGTGCTGTAACTGGCAGGTGCCAGCTCCTGAAAGCAGGAATGGCATCGGTGTTTTACCGAGTCAAGGCAACCTGAGTTCATGGCCGTTACTCCAACGGTTTTTTGCTTACAGCTTTCTCGCTGTGACAGACAGTGGCTTAACAAGTTCCTGAAAATAATTGTGAGATTGGGCAAAAAACAGGCATTTTTTTCCACAGTTTGGACTAAATTTATCAGTTAATTGTCGTATTCATTGGTGATCAAACCAGCCACTCATTGCGCAGTGACAGCAGTTAAACGGTGGCCATTTTATGTTAGTAATTACTGATGCCGAAGTTCTCGTGAAGCAATCAACACCGGACAAGCAGACAGTCATCACCACACTGGCCATTTTACTGGCCGGGTGCGGCATGCCCCCCTGACCAGCTGGCACAAACCTGTATTGCTATTGGCATTACCGTCAGGAGTCAACTGGCGGTGTTGCACGCACTGCCTGTAGAAGACTGTGGAGAGTAGCCGTGAATCATAATCCGCCGGTACTGACCATCACGCTCAACCCGGCCCTGGACCTGACTGCCCAACTGGCTGCACTGGAACCCGGGGCCGTCAACCTGATCAGTGACTGTCATCTCCATCCGGCCGGCAAGGGGATCAATGTGGCGCGGGTGCTCAAGGACCTGGGTCATCCAGTGACCGTCACCGGACTGCTGGGTGAGGACAATCAGGACCGCTTTGTCGAACTGTTTGCCCAGTGCGGCATTCAGGATGCCTTTGTCCGCGTGCCCGGGAGCAATCGCCAAAACATCAAACTGGTGGAACAGTCCCGGCGAGTGACCGATCTTAACTTTCCCGGCATTTGTGCCTCTGAGGAAACCATTGCACGCTTTGCCGACCAGCTGACCTCTCTGACCCAATCCCATGAGCTGATCGTCGTGGCCGGCAGCCTGCCGCCCGGGTTACCTGTCGATACCTTCAGGCAGTGGCTGCAGACACTGCATGAGCAACAGAAGAAAGTGGTGCTCGACAGCAGTGGTGCAGCACTGAGTGCCGGACTGGCGGTGCGTCCCTGGCTGGTCAAACCCAATCAGGAGGAGCTGTCCCAATGGGCGGGAACGCCTTTGCACACCGAAGCAGAGCTGATGGCCGCTGGTGATCGGCTGGCTGCCAGTGGTATCAAACATGTGGTGATCTCCCGGGGTGAACAGGGCGTGCTCTGGTACCACCATCGCTGCTGGTATCGGGCCACGCCACCACCGGTGCCAGTGGTCAGCACCGTGGGTGCAGGTGACACGCTGCTTGCCGGTATGTGCCACGGTATCACTCTTGGCCTGGAGCAAACCAGCGCCCTGGCACTGGCCACGGCACTGTCAGCACTGGCCGTCAGCCGCACTGATGTGGGCATTGGCGATTGGCAGAAGATCGATCAAATGGTTGCACAGATTCCGGTAGAGCTGCTCAGGGCTTCTCTGTGAACGTGGATATTAACAGTGTCTCCCAGGCTGGACATTAAGCTTACCCCTCCATTATTAATGGCTTTCGGATGGAGCCACGAAAGACAGAAATAAGTGGTTTTCTATTCCTTCGTGCTCTTAGTGTCCTTCGTGGTTCCATCTTTAACTTCCCGAAGCGAGGAGTAGGCGCTTAATCTCTGCCCTGAGAAAAGTGGCTAACTTCAGTTGTGCATGTGGTTTTAGCAACAATGTCGATACTGCGGCGATGAAGATTGTTCATGGCCTGTTGAAACGTCTGATGATTCAGAGCAGGAGGCCTGCTACCAGGAGAAACCGGACCACCAGGCCTTTAATAAATATGCCGAAAAAAAGTACTTTTTTTGCCCTCCTAAGGATATTTCACCGACAACAATGGTCCAAGCGCGGGTAATACTCTGGACTTTATTAGTTACAAAGGTTAAACCAATGAATCCACTCCCCTGTGCCGAGCCCCAGTTGCAGGGCAAATGTTCCATCTGTCGGGAAGAACTGCACTGCGAGGCGCTTGCTGACAAGAAAACGGTATCAGCCGTTAACCCTTGTGGTCACCTTTTTCATACCGACTGTATTCATCGCTGGGGCACTAAGAACATCACCTGCCCCATGGGTAGGCGGGTCATTGTGTCGCTGGAGTTGCAATTACCGCTACCACCTGGTTGGCAGAATCTGATGGTTAGCGGTGCCCGCAATGGTGATTACGACCAGGTTCTCGCTTTGTTAAAACGCGGAGCCCCTGTGGACGCCAATTGCAGCTACCAGCATACCCCTTTTGCCATTGCGGCCTCAAAAAGACATTTTTCCGTTGCCCGTTTACTGGCCGACCATGGCTCCACAGACTCGGCCGGTCAGTTTTGTATGGGCAATATGCTCTTCGCGGGTTCAGGTGTAGCAAAGGACCAGGCCCACGCCTTCAAGTGGTATGCCAAGGCGGCAGACCAGGGTTTAGCGCCAGCTCAGTTTCAACTTGCCTGGATGTACTGGCACGGAACAGGAGTACCCACAGACAAAATACTGGCTGTCGACTGGCTGAAAAAAGTGGTTGCCCAAGGGGTCCCCCCTGCTCAGGCAATGCTCGGCGAAATCTATCTGATTAACGACACGCCCGTAGCAGATGTACCCCAGGGAATACAGCTGTTAAACAAAGCCATTCAGGGTGGTTCAGTGAGGGCCATGCAACTTTTGGGGAGTCTGTATTTGAGGGGCGAGCATGTGAACGTTGACTTGCCCAAAGCGCGACAATTACTTGAACAGGCAGCTGAGCGCAACTACCTTCCCGCGAAAACAAGCCTTGCCGAATATTACCTGAAACTGAACGATAAAGAGAAACTGCCTCAGATCATCACCATGTTGCAATCCGCTGTCGATCAGCAATCCGGGGATGCCATGTACTTGCTGGGCACCGTATACAGGGATCATATAAAAAACCCCATCCGGGCATTGGAGCTGTTCCGGCAGGCTGCGGAACACAAGAATCAAAACAGCCATTTCGAGCTTGGCCATATGTACGACAGTGGTCAATATGTACCAAAGGATTCGTTGCAGGCATTTAATCACTTTCGCACAGCTGCCAGGCATGGGCACTCCAATGCCCAGTTCAGACTGGGGCTCATGTATCTACGTGGCAAATACAGATCTAAAGATTTGTACTGGGCGAGATACTGGCTTGCCAAAGCAGCTGAAAAGGGGCATACAGAAGCTACCGTAAGGCTGAGCCGCATCCTGCACCCTGCCCCACAAGCAGACTCTGCTCCGACTCCTGACAAAAAAACAGGACCGATCAAGCGCTTGCAGAGGAAAACTAAACCACTGTGAAATGTTTCTCTGACACCGTAAGTCAGCCCCCCGTCACGAATGAGGGCGTCGCAAAAGGCTCTGAAAAGAAGGAAACCACGAAGGACACGAAGAGCACGAAGAAGAGCTTTTCTTTTCCTTTGTGTCCTTCGTGGTTCAAGGCTTTTTAGGCTTTTTGCTACAGCCTCGAAGGAGTGTCGCAAAAGCATAAACAAAAAAGAACATCCACTTTTATCGGTCGAGATATTTAGCGGTGTCCATGTCTGGTGCACTGGCTGTCGGCCACGGCATCACCCTTCGCCTGCAGCAAGCCAACACGCTGGCAATGACCACAGCGCTGTCAGTTCTGACCATCAGCCGCACGAAGTTGTGCATGCAGCATTGCTGAGTGTATTGGCAATGGGGATGGTTTATGGTCTGCTCCGATGCTATGGAGAAGGGATTGGGCAACAAATGAGTATCCTAAAAATATTTTTGCTCCTGAGGATACTTTCCCGACAAAAACAATCCAACGGCGGAGGAAAACGCACTGAAAACCAAATGATCGCAAGGACAAACCGATGGACAAAGTTTCCTCTGAGCTGAGTCAGCAGCCTGACTCTTGTTCGATTTGTCAGACAAAACTCTACGGTCAGAGGGCTAACAGTAAATCAGTGTCGTATGTTAACCCTTGTCGTCACCTGTTCCATACTAACTGTATTTATCGCTGGGCCACCAAGCATACTACCTGCCCCCTGGGAAGACGGGCCATTGTCTCGCTGGAGTTGCACTTGCCGCTGCCGCCAGATTGGCAGACTCTGATGGTTAACAGTGCCCGTGATGGTGAGTACGATCAGGTTCTCGGTTTGTTAAAACGCGGAGCCCCTGTGGATGCCAATTGCCGCTACCGGGAAACTCCATTTGCCATTGCGGCCTCAAACAAACATTTTTCCGTTGCCCGTTTGTTGGCCGAGCATGGCTCAACAGACTGGTATGCCCAGGATTCTATGGGCACAATGCTCTTACGCGGCGATGGTGTTAAAAAGGACGAGGCCCAGGCCTTTGAGTGGTTTGCCAAGTCAGCAGATCAGGGTTTTGCAGAAGCTCAGTTTTCTCTTGGTCACATGTACTGGCACGGAAAAGGAGTGCTCAAAAACACCGCACTAGCTGTCGACTGGTTGAAAAAAGCGGTCGCCCAGGAGTCTGTCTCTGCTGAGGCAATGCTTGGCGACATTCTCGTACACAATGCGCCCTTCTCTGATATACCCCGGGGATTAGAGCTGTTGAACAATGCCGTGCATGGTGGTTCGTCGTATGCGATGGAGACATTGGGGCGTATTTATTGGCAGGGCATTCATGTGAACGTTGACTTGCCCAAAGCGCGACAATTATTGGAACGGGCAGTTGAGCGCAACTACATCCCTGCGAAAAAAAGCCTTGCCGGGTATTACCTGAAACTGGGAGAAAAAGAGAAACTGCCTCAGGTCACTACCCTGCTGCAATCGGCAATAGATCATCATTCCACGTATCCATCCGCGGACGCTATGACCTTGCTGGGCATCGTATACAGGGATCTTCTGAAAGACCCCATCCGGGCATTGGCGTTGTTCCATCAGGCGGCAAAACACAAGGACCCATGTGGCCTTTACGAGCTTGGCTATATGTATGACACGGGTGAAGGTGTAGCAAAGGATTCGGTCAAGGCATTCAGTTACTTTAAGGAAGCGGCCATGCTGGGGAACTCCCATGCCAAGTTCAGAATGGGGCTCATCTTTTTACACGGCAGTTTGGGCTTTGAAGATTGGCTCTCGGGGCAGCATTGGCTCCACGAAGCAGCTAAAAAGGGGCACAAAGAAGCGGCAGAGAAGCTGAACCTCATCCAGACACTCTGGCCCAGAAGCTGCATCGACATCTGACAAAAAACCTGACTGCTCAAGCGCTTGAAGACGAAGCCTCAACCACTGAAAAATATTTCTCCGACACCGCAGGCCTATTTGTGCTGTCATAGTTATTGCGACCAACCAGAGACAACCGCTCTTTGTAACTGACCTGAGTTGATAAGACATTGTTGGCAAAAAGTGGCTATAACTGTTTTTTTTGCCTCACGGGGATAGCTTGCTGTCATAACTGGTCCAAAAACCAATCTGAGCATTTTGCCAGCAATGCAGGTGTGATCAATGGATTCTCTTCCCTCTGCTACTCGCCAGCCCGATGGCTTGTGTCCGATTTGTCTGGAAAGTCTCGACAGTTCCGAGTTTGCCAGAAAACCAGTGTCGATGGCCCTGCCTTGTCATCATCTTTTTCACGCCAGCTGTATTGATGACTGGACCGCTAAACACATCACCTGTCCCGTGGGCCAACGGGCCATTGTGTCGGTGGAGTTACAGATGCGGCTGCCTCCGGGCTGGCAGACTCTACTGCTTAACAGCGCCCGCAATGGTCAACATGATCAGGTTCTGGCCCTATTGAAGCGTGGTGCTGATGCGGATGCCAGTGGCAAATACACCAAGACACCTTTTTTCCTTGCCGCCAAGAATAAACACTTAGACACTGCCCAGTTACTGGCCGACCACGGTTCAACAGACCCGTGCGCCCAGTTTTTAATGGGGAATAT
>JAQFVO010000357.1 GCA_027942505.1 Endozoicomonas sp.
TGGCTCGTGATTTTTTCAACACAAAGTGAGCTGATACTGTGAAGCTATTTTTGGGCATCAAACAGCTTACAATATTAATACAAGGCGTAATTTTCTTATTGGTCGATTTCGTCATTTGAGTTGATGAGATTGACTAGTATAAAGTCCAGGAGTTTCTCTGTCAGGGGATGGTTGCCATCAAACTAGGAGAATAGAAAACTTACCAGTGCTGAGGAGCGAGGACTGGTACTCCGGTCCCTAAATTGGTTGCTAAACCTTTGAGCTGCAATAGTGCTGATGTCACAATATGCAGGACGTTTATTCCATATCATTCTACTTGCTTTGTGTGGTATGGTATCTCAAAGACTTCTTTGTAGGTCAATTAATTGAGTATCCGAACGCAGAATTGAAATTAGGTCGAAAACAAATCCACGCGGGTAAGTCAGATTAATGCAAGTCCTTACAGTAGGGACCAGTCATTGCTTAATAACTTACCTCTGATCAATAACCTCTTCCTCGTGTTCTGATTTTATCTCACTGGGGAGACCCCACACTACCATCGGCGATAAGTCATTTCACTACTGAGTTCGGGATGGGATCAGGTGGTTCTAACTTTCTATGGTCGCCAGGCTAATTAGATACTAGAGACTAGAAACTGGAGACTAGACTCTAGGCGGAATCCTTTAATTAAGCTGCTTTCTTGCTACACACTCTACTGCGTATGGCTTTTTCTAGTCTCTAGTTTCTAGTACCTAGTCTCTAGCAAACCGCTTTGGCGTTATATGGTCAAGCCGCACGAGTCATTAGTATTGGTTAGCTCAATGCCTCACAGCACTTACACACCCAACCTATCAACGTCATAGTCTTTAACGGCTCTTCAGGACTCTCTAGGAGTCAGGGAAGTCTCATCTTGAAGGGGGCTTCCCGCTTAGATGCTTTCAGCGGTTATCCCGTCCGAACATAGCTACCGGGCAATGCGTCTGGCGACACAACCCGAACACCAGTGGTCCGTCCACTCCGGTCCTCTCGTACTAGGAGCAGCTCTTCTCAAACTTCCAACGTCCACGGCAGATAGGGACCGAACTGTCTCACGACGTTCTAAACCCAGCTCGCGTACCACTTTAAATGGCGAACAGCCATACCCTTGGGACCGGCTTCAGCCCCAGGATGTGATGAGCCGACATCGAGGTGCCAAACACCGCCGTCGATGTGAACTCTTGGGCGGTATCAGCCTGTTATCCCCGGAGTACCTTTTATCCGTTGAGCGATGGCCCTTCCATGCAGAACCACCGGATCACTATGACCTACTTTCGTACCTGCTCGAGATGTACCTCTCGCAGTCAAGCTGGCTTGTGCCATTACACTAACCGTACGATGTCCGACCGTACTTAGCCAACCTTCGTGCTCCTCCGTTACTCTTTGGGAGGAGACCGCCCCAGTCAAACTACCCACCACACAATGTCCCCGATCCCGTTCCGGGACCCGGGTTAGAACCTCAATATTGCCAGGGTGGTATTTCAAGGATGGCTCCACGGCAACTGGCGTCACCGCTTCAAAGCCTCCCACCTATCCTACACAAGCAACATCAAGATCCACTGTGAAGCTGTAGTAAAGGTTCACGGGGTCTTTCCGTCTAGCCGCGGATACGCTGCATCTTAACAGCGATTTCAATTTCACTGAGTCTCGGGTGGAGACAGCGTGGCCATCGTTACGCCATTCGTGCAGGTCGGAACTTACCCGACAAGGAATTTCGCTACCTTAGGACCGTTATAGTTACGGCCGCCGTTTACCGGGGCTTCGATCAAGAGCTTCTCCGAAGATAACCCCATCAATTAACCTTCCGGCACCGGGCAGGCGTCACACCGTATACGTCCACTTTCGTGTTGGCACAGTGCTGTGTTTTTAATAAACAGTCGCAGCCACCTGGTATCTTCGACCTCCGCCAGCTCAGGGAGCAAGTCCCGTCACCACCAGAGGCGCACCTTCTCCCGAAGTTACGGTGCCATTTTGCCTAGTTCCTTCACCCGAGTTCTCTCAAGCGCCTTGGTATTCTCTACCTGACCACCTGTGTCGGTTTGGGGTACGGTCCCTGTTGACCTG
>JAQFVO010000360.1 GCA_027942505.1 Endozoicomonas sp.
CCTCGGCCAGCACGGCTTGTTTGATTTTGGGGTTTTCCACCACTGCCTCAACTACGACGTCTACTGAGGCAAAATCACCATACGACATAGTTGGAGTAATCTGATTAAGCACACCAGCCATTTTGCTGGCATCCATCCGCCCTCGGGCCACCCGTTTAGTGAGCAGTTTGGCCGCCTCACCAAGACCAAGGTCCAGCCCTTCCTGGTTGATATCCTTCATCAATACCGGGGTACCCTTCAGGGCCGATTGATAGGCAATGCCACCGCCCATGATACCGGCGCCAAGCACTGCGGCCCGGTCTGTTGCGCCCGCGAGCGAAGCAGACTCTTTCGCCTGACGCTTTAATTGCTGATCGTTCAGGAACAGTCCGACCAGGGCATCACACACTGGTGACTTGGCCAGCTTGATGAACCCTTTAGCCTCGATTTCCAGGGCTTTATCACGCGCCATAAAGGCGTGTTTCTGCACAGTCTTGACTGCAGCAATGGGTGCAGGCATATGGGGGCCGGCCTGCTTTTTCACCACTGCCGAAACACTTTCAAAGACCATCATGGCTTCAATGGGCGACAGGGTTAGTTTGCCTTTTTTCTCCTGCTTGCGGGCCTGATAATCCAGCTCGCCAGCCACGCATCGGCGCACCAGGTCCAGGGCCGACGCCTTGAGCTGTTCTGGCGCCACCACGGCATCGGCAGCACCGGCTTGCAGTGCGGCATCAGGTCGATACTCCTTGCCGCTGGCTATCCACTCCAGGGCGTTGTCAGCACCGATCAGCCGCGGCAGGCGCACCGTACCGCCCCAGCCGGGGTAAATGCCCAGTTTAACCTCCGGCAGGCCCACTTTGGCTTCGGTGGACAGCACGCGGTAATCAGCGCACAGGCAGATTTCAAAGCCGCCGCCCAGGGCAATTCCGTTAATGGCGGCCACCGTGGGCATGGGCAGGTCTTCGAAAGCGGAAAATACCTCGTTTACTGACATCAGCTGAGCTAGAAGTGCATCGTCTTCTTGCTGGAATGTGTCAGTAAATTCGGTGATGTCGGCACCGACGATAAACGCCTCTTTGCCGCTGGTCAGTACCAGCCCCTTGATGCTGGTATCCTGACCGATGGCATCAAGTGCCCTGGAGAGGTCTTCAATGGCTGAACGGCTGAATTTGTTGACACTGCTGCCCTCAAGATCGAACTGCAGCTCAACAACGCCCTCTGCCAAAGGCAGAACCTTGAACGCTTTCCCCCGATAGATCATGAACCTCTCCTTTTGCCTTTCTTATAGACAACTTTCGACGTTTGACTAACCGATCGTTGGCAGCTGTCTTTTGGTTATTATTAGTTTGGTTTGCGGTTCGTGGCAGCGATAGAACTGGGTCTTTTTTCGCTTACCTTGGGTGAATCACTTGCCAAAGTCAAGGGAGGAAGGCGGGCAACCGGCCAGTTGAGAACATTGATCATCACAAAGTATCAGACACAGGACAAATAAAACCATGAAGAAAAAGGTAATTGGCTTTACAATTTCCCATCATTTCGAAAGGAAAGCTGCTTATGAGCCTCTACAAGCATGTTCTGGTTGCCATTGACTTATCTGATGAAGCGGATGAGGTGCTCGACAAAGCCAAATCCATTGCCGAAAAAAACCAGGCCAGACTCACCATGGTTCATGTTGTTGAACCACTCAGTGTTGCTTATGGCAGTGATATCCCGCTGGATTTGACCACGTTGCAAGACGAAATCACCGAACAGGCGCGGGAACGCATTGCCGGGCTGGCGGACTCAATCCAGTTGAAAA
This sequence comes from Endozoicomonas sp., assembly GCA_027942505.1. Classification (GTDB taxonomy): domain Bacteria; phylum Pseudomonadota; class Gammaproteobacteria; order Pseudomonadales; family Endozoicomonadaceae; genus Endozoicomonas. Next base: position 1,781 of record JAQFVO010000360.1, read on the forward strand.
AAGGTGAGCAGCATGTGGTCTACGGCCGCCCGGAGCGGGAAGTGCACCGCATTGCCGAGGAGTCGGATGTTGATTTGATTGTGGTAGGCAGCCATGGTCGTCAGGGGCTGGCGTTGATTCTGGGTTCTACGTCGACCAGCATTTTGCACGGGGCTTGCTGTGATGTGCTGGCGGTTCGGGTGGGCAGGAGTTAAGCACGCTGCCCGCTGCCCGCTGCCCGCTGCCCGCAAAAAGAAAAGCATAAAAGCCTTGAACCACAAAGGCACAGAGACACGGAGAAGAGAAAAAAGTTTTTCTTCTGTGTCTCTGGATTTGCCGTGGGAATGAAAAGGCCTGGGACTTATGGCGTGCACTACATGCTGTCCAGCTCTTCCCAACGCTCCATTTTTTCTTCGATCTGTGTATTCAGTTCGGTGAGCCGATTGAGCACACTTTGCACCGTGGCCTGATCCTGTTGATAGAAATCTGGCTCAGCGGTTTTTGTTTCCAGGCCGGACAGCTCTTCCTCAAGTGCCTCGATCTCGCCCGGCAGGCCATCAAGCTCCCGCTGTAATTTGTAGCTGAGTTTCTTTT
>JAQFVO010000403.1 GCA_027942505.1 Endozoicomonas sp.
TCAAAGACATTTTTTTGGCAGAGGCTTTTGGATGTAGACCCCGACTGGAAGATGAATTTGGTTTGTACTTTACCCCGTCGTCTGTCTGGCTGAATCCTGTGGCAGAGAAGCTGCGGTCATTGAACTGTGAGAGAGGTATTGAAGCGATGGCAGGTAAGGGGTATCTCTCTTACTTTTTGGAAAAGTATGGTTTCAACATGGTGGCAAGTGACAATCAGAGCAATTATCAACACCCGCTTGCTACTTCACCACCCATAGTTGTCCGGAATGAAAACTCACTGGATACAGTGGTAAAACATCGGAAAAGTGCTGATTTTCTGGCCATCAGCTGGCCACCTCTACGAGACGATATTACAGCGCTAGGAGGATATTTCTTACAGAATTTTCTTGATGATTATCAAATACTCAAGGCGTGGGGAACAACCAAGCCTGTGCTATTTATCGGCGAAAGGCCATCAAGCACCAACAATGCTTCAGGAAGCGAAATCTTTCACCAGCATCTGCAAAATTATTTTGATGCCTGCAAAATTTCGGAGTACCAAGGACGACATATTGGCTCTTTAGATGAGGCAATTATCTTCATACCCAATGGTAAGGAAGTGCAAACTGCAGACAGTATTGAGCTGGCAGAGGGATGTAAGCAGCAATAAGCTGGTTAAGCTGTCTAAAACCTACACAGCTACTGGCCAGCAGCCGAGAAAACCGGGGACACGCGAAAACCTTTAAAAAGGACACCCATTTTTCCCAGTCTAGAAATTTATGGATGTCCTGGTCTTTATCCTTTTCTGTAAACACAAGCAGAGTAGGGAACGAGAGTTCCCAGTGATTTTGTTAAAAGTGGTGTCGGCGCAGCAAGGCGTGCAATAGCCAGAGGCAGAACAATGAAAACAGCACCGGCAAAATACACACTTCTAACAGCGTCACTGCCGCATAGCGGGTCAGATGGGAAGACAGATAACTGGATTTTTCGGCCAGGCTCACTCTGACGCTTTTGAATTGTTCCAGCGTGCTGCTGGCATCCTCTTTGATGGAGACACTGTCCTGATTGCCCAGCAAGTGCTGGCGGGTGTCGTCCACCGCCTGGTAACTGCTGTGGAAAAGGCTTCCGGTCACTGCTGTACTGGCCCGACTGACACCGTGCACCGCAAGAGGGAATACCAGCACCAGCACGGTGACCGAGATCAGAATGCACTCGCCAAAGCGAACCAGGGCAATATGCCAGCGGTTACGATCCGACAGCCAGAGACCGGCGCCCACAATGGCCGTCAGGCCGACTTGGGCAAGCACCACCAGCCAGGGTGTTAGCCATTGCACCAGGATCAGGATGTTTTCCATAAGATGAAGAGTCAGCAGATTAAACAGCGCAAAGTTTCTGCCAAAGGCGACCATTTGGGTCAGTTGAGAAATACTGTTACCCAGTTGTATATTGGCCTCGACAATAAAACTGATGCCAAAATCACTGCTTTGTAACACCATCAGCCCAGCATGCAGTTCCGCCAGTAACACGGTCATGGAGCGGGCGCGCTGGCCTGCCTCTTGCAAAAACGCATCGTTGGCTGTGAACAAGGGACCGAGCAACCACTCATCGAACCGATCCAGCCAGCCGTTGGCTGCCAGCCATCCGCTCAGACCGATCAGCACCAGACAAGATGCCATCAGCAGGTATTTCCGTCGCTGCACAGCAGCCGTTTTATAGTAACTCATAGGTGACAGCTCTCCTGCCCGGCAAGATCCTCCACCGACCCTTTAAAGATGCTTTTATCCACAGGACCTCCTATGCCATCAACCTGGCCTTGTTGTGAGTACTGCCAGAACAGCCACGCCATATTTTCGATACTTTCAGGATCTGTCGTGTAATCACTGATCCAGAGGGGATAATGGCTGAAGTGCTGTTTGAGGTATCGTTGCCAGAACGATTTATTGCTGTAGATGATTGGTGTACAACCACTGCTGTCGGCCACGAGCTGCAACCAGATCTGAACATCCCGGTGAAAGCTCGCTTCATCCTGTGTCGGTGCCACCTCTATATCAAGAACCGGGGGGAGGCTGAATTGATAGTCTTTAATCTGATCAATAAAGTGTTTTGCCTGGGCCTCAGGGTCCTCGCTGGGCAGGTAAAAGTGATAAGGTGCAAATTGCAGGCTGCCCTGTTGCGCCCCACCCATATTGGCATGAAACCTCGGGTCCACGTACTTCTCCCCCTCGGTGGCCTTGATAAAAACAAAGTCTATTTCTTCAGCGACAACTGACCAGTTTACTACGCCCTGGTAGTGGGATATATCCACGCCCTGAGGATTACTGACTGGGGCGTTCCACTGCCCACTCCCACTTACCGTGCTGTTATTGGTGGTTGTTTTTTGCTCGGATGCCCGGGTCAAGCCCGAATAAAACAAGGCAGTAACCATGCCGGCAAATATCAATTGTAATAATACCGGCCTGGTACGTTTCACAAATCCCACTGTGCAACTTATCGACATGGTATTTTACATTCCACTGTTATCTGTTGTTTTTATTTTTGAATGCATCGCTCGCAATAGCATTTCCAGCCTATGCAAACGATGCTCACGTCAACTGACAACTGATCACAACCAGCTGAACGCTTTTTCAATGGTTTTTAGTGCCACCCCTGCGGATTTCATGGCGGATTTCACTGTTTTGTCGCTGAAGCCAGCCTTCTTCAATGCTTTACTGATGTCCTTGCTCCCTTGGTTCCAGACATCCTTTGCCTTGAGCATTTGTGTGATGTCTGACGATCCGTAACCTATTTTTCTGAGCAGTTTTGCACCATTTTCACCACTGAATTTCCATGATTGCCGGAGTACTTTTGCTACATCCTTGACCTTGAATCCGGCACCCTTGAGTAGTTTGGCAACCATTTCTTCACTGTGGCCTATGCCCTTCAGGGCATTACCAATATCACCGGGGCGCAGACCGGCCTCCTTCATTTGTCTGACGATATCCTGGGGTTTTGCCCTGGTGATTTTGTCAAGGCAGTGGGCAATGGTCTGAGGGCTGTGGCCAATATCATGCAGCGTTCTGGCAATATCCTTACCGCTGCTTTGGAAAACTTTGCCCAGGGCTTTAGTGATCTGGTCAGCCCCCATGCCCACGTCTTTCATCAGCTTGGCGGTTTGCCGGGCGCTCTGGCGATAGGTTTTGCTGGCCATACGGCCGATGTCGTCCGAGGTCGCCCCCACATCCTTGAGCAATTTAACCGCTTGTTTGGCCGAGGACCCAAAGCCAGATTTCAGTTCATTGCCGATTTGTTCGGCGCTGCGGCCAGATTTATGGAGCAGCTTCGTTGCCTCCTGCGCACTGTGCCGATAGCCGGATTTTAATGCCTTGCCAACACTACCTGCGCCCTTGGCCAACTCAACCATACCATCGTCTACCCCTTGCAACCATTTTTCGGCACTGTCGTATATGTGGGTGACCACCTGTTTTATCTCATTGAGCACCAAGTTGCCCAGATGGTTGATCTGGGTATTACTGGCGTCAGCCTCCAGATGAAAGGCGAAGTGCTCACCGGCAAACTGGAAGCGGCCATCCAGGTCAATAAATTCCTTCTGGTTCTGGTAACCCAATTCAATCTCGGAATTGGCCAGAGTGTTAACTTTTAATTTGCCCAGATCGGCCCTGACCTTGAGCAAACGGGCCAGCTCAAACTTGCCCTTAAGCTGGAAGTTTATGGCACCGGACAGGAATATATCGCTGAGGGTTCCCACCGAGCCCTGGATTTTCCAGTCGAGATCATAACTGCCACGGATAAAGTTCTCCTTCAGGGTGGTGCTGGAGTCTGACTCTACCATGATATCCACACCCTGGGTGGTGATATTGGCAAAAGCCGCTGACTCCTGGCCCAGCAGCCTCAGCCTGCCGCTGAGGGCAATATGGGGATTTCGCAGTGCCGGTATTTCATGCCGGGGCTGGCAAAAAGACGACAGACTGATCATTGGCCCACGTTTATTGTCGTAATCGCTGAACCGGAAGAAGTCTTTGTTAACGAACTGCAAAGGCTGAGTCATGTAAGAGGTGGCGGCAATGCCCTTCCCATTGCTGATCTCCACTTGCGTTGCCCAGCGCTGGCCAAGTATTTGCAGACAACCCGACAGGAAATAGCCCTGTGTAAAGGTCAGCTCTCCCATACGCGCCCCGCTCGGTGCCAGGTACAACTGCGGGGTTATCGCCACTTCAAGAGTTTTATCTTTCAGGGTCACCGTGTAGTGTCGCATACCCTGAGACATATCCGTCAGACTCCAGATGCGCCCTTTTTTGCGCACCACAATCAGCAGCATTTCACTGGTGCCGGGAATAACCACATGTTCTGCCCCGAAGGCTGCTGACACGGAGCCATAGTCTTTGTTATCAAGGGCTGAAACGGTGCTTGTAGCAATGGTGAAGGTTCGGGTTGAGCGCAGCTTGATGGATTTAAAGGACTTTTGCACAGCAGAAGGCAGCTTGCTGACTTTGGCAAACTCCCGGGTAATATCTGCCAGACTGAGCTGGCTGATGGAACCGGCCAGAACACTTTTTGCGGGATTGGTGGAGTCAACAATCAGGGCAATAGAAGAACTGAACCGTCGGGTATCGATCTGGGCGGCAATACCAACACTCGGTACACCGCCCCAGTTAATGCCCAGCGCCAGCCCCATATTACTCAGTTTCAGATTGCCGAACCGAACGGTTCCTGCCGCTGAGCCGGCAAAGAAGACGCCCCCGGGCAGCACACTCATGGCCATGGCGAAGTTCACTGGCTGCTTAGCAATTTTTACCGTCAGTTGTCCGGTAAGATAGAGTGAAACGCTGCCTTTTTCGGCGATAAAACCAAATCGGGCGGACAGCGGATATTTGCCGGCCAGCTTTGTCTCAATAGATGTATACAGTCGTGTGGCTTCACCGGGAGCAGAGGCAACCTGCAACGTCACCTGCAGGGATGGGTCAAGACCCAGTACCTGGCGCAGCAGTTTCACTGTCTTGTCGCCGGTATCCAGCGTCAGTTTGGCGTGGCCATTAAATCCTTTGACCACCGAGCCTGC
>JAQFVO010000410.1 GCA_027942505.1 Endozoicomonas sp.
GTGCATCAGGCCATGAGCATGCCGCTTTTGCCTGCATTGTTTGCGCCTAAGGCAGAGGAGGTCGTAGCTTGAAAAACTCTTAACAAGTCATGGTAGCTGGTTGAGCTGCTTGCGATTAAGAGGCGATAACTTTCAATGTGGGAGTTTTGCCAACTCCCGTTTTTCAGATAGACAAGAATTTGCAGCGATATAAAAATATAAATATTATCCAATCATATTATGTGTAATTAACTACCAGTAAATTCTGTTTTTCCCAAAAGTTAACCATGAATAAGAAAAAATTGTTCAAAATACAAACAATGGTGACTTATATCTCTGGTCGTAAAAAAATTCGTAGCAAGCTTGTTTTTAACGATTCATGCATAATGCTGAATAAAATTTTTTACCGCCGCTATTGAAGGTGTCACAAAAGGGTCAGAAAAGAAGGGAACCACGAAGAACACAAAGAAGAGCTTTTCTTTTCCTTTGTGACCTTCGTGTCCTTCGTGGTTCAAGGCTTTTAAGCTTTTTGCGACACCATCGATTCAGGTGTACGATCCTCGTCAGGTATTACTTGTCCACCGTCTTGCATTAAAAGGAGGCCCCGATGCAGCCAAAGGGGTTGAGCATTCAAGCACCTCACCTGACATTTGCTGCTTTGGAATGGGGCGATCCTGATGATCATCCGGTGATCGCTCTGCATGGCTGGTTGGATAACGCCGCCAGCTTTACCCCTGTGGCCAGCAAACTCAAGGGTGTGCGGTTAATTGCCGTAGACTTGGCGGGGCATGGACTGTCTGATCATCGCCCTCCCTGGTTCAGTTACGATGTTTGGCACTATGTGGAAGATCTGTTTTACATTGTCGAAGCGCTTCAGCTCTCCAGCTTCAGCCTGCTGGGCCACTCCCTGGGCGCGGTAGTGTGTGCCATGGCTGCCGGATCGATCCTGCAGGGCAGGGTAACAGCTATGGTGACCATCGACGGCCTCTTTCCCAGACCCAGAGACCCGGAAGATTCAGCACAAGAATTGCGCAATTACATCAACCAGCGCAGAACACCTGCTGACCAGCTGCCATTTACCCGTTACCGCTCAAAACAGCAGGCGATATTTGCCCGGACCATGGGTCAGTATCGGGTTTCCAGGGCATCGGCAGAGCTACTGGTTGAACGCGGCATCACTCAGGTTGACGATGAGTGGTTCTGGCGCAATGACCCACGATTAAAACTTGGCTCACCGGTACGCTTTACCCTTGAGCAATCCATGGCCTTTATCCAGCAGATTACCTGTCCGACCCATGTGATTTATGACGCAAGTGGACCTTTGAATGATGCCATCGAGCAACATCATCCGTGGTTAACTCATATCCATTGTTATCCGGTGAGCGGCAGCCATCATCTGCACATGGACGACCAGGTAGATATTGTTGCCAGAAAGGTTAGCTCTGTTCTGGGCGGCAGATTATGATAGAGTTGTTGTGAGAAAGCCTTGGGTTATTTCATGAATACAACGACTGTAAAACGCCAGAAATTTTTCCCTGCTCTGTCCAAGCGAACGACCGCTGTCTTTTTATTCAGTGCCGCGCTTCTCCTGCTCACTCCTTCTACTTCTGGTTACGCCATTGAGCACCCTGCTTATCCTAATGCTAGCGTTACTCAGTCGGTGGATGAGGAGCGTCAAAATCATCCGATTATTACCGACCGGATGAAACGGGTGCATGGTGTGGTCACCTCCGATGCTGCCCAATGGCTTGATGGTAAGCTGGTACGCACCGTGTATCTTTTACCGCCGGGCCACACCAGCAACCAGGGGTTTGAGTTTTATGTCAACTCACTGCGTGATCAGGGGGTTGAAACACTGTTTGAGTGCCGCAGTTTTTCCTGTGGCGCCAGTAACTTCTGGGCCAACGATATTTTTGCCATTCCCACGCTCTATGGCCAGGACAAGGAACAGGCTTACTATATCGGCAAAAAACAGGCCAGTTATTACACCGTATACGCCGTCAGACGAGGCAACGGACGCATCTATACATTGGTGGACATCTTTACCCCGTTCGATCACTGGAGTGAGCGCAACGCTGAGCAAAGGGTAACAGGCTTTGTTATTCCCCTGACAGACCCCATGGTTAACGCTGACCTGATGCCTTTTATCACTCAGATGCGTGATAATCCGGCCATGAAAGCACTGCTGATGATCCGTGGGCAGATGCCAGCCACACTCGACGAGTTCGACAACCGACTGATGCAGATGGATAAATTGCGGCAAATGCTGTTGCAATTAATGGATGATCAGGAAATCAGCAGTGCTCGTCTGCGAGTAAATGTCTCTTTTGATAACACCGATACAGCAGCCCCATTTTGGTTGGAAGCAGTCCCTCTCCAATAAGGGAAATGGCAATTAAGAAAATACCACAGACCCCGCTGTCATCCTGTACTGTACAGGATCCACCTCACAGGGATGTTAATGTCCAGACAGATGGATTCCGTACGACCCCAGTACACCAGTAAAGCAACCGATGCTTTTTGCCATACCGCTTCCCTAAGGGGTGTTACATGGGAAATCGCTGGGTAATATCCAGCGTCATACTGTCTGACTCGTTGCCCAGAGTAATCTGCTGATCCTGGATAACACAGTGCAGCTTCATGGTCTTACTGACCAGTCTGGCCAGACGACTGGCCTCGGCTGGGATCTGTTGGATGGTCAGGTTATCAAAGCGCTGTACTTTTTGATGGTACTGTTGCCACCAGACGTCGGCACTGCGCGCACCATAGTTGTAGATAAAGACGTGCCTGGCACGGCCGCAGGCTTTTCTCAGGCGTTTTTCATCTGGCTGGCCCAGCTCAATGCAGGTCTCAATCTCACCGGTGAGGTTTTTCTGCCAGATATCCGGTTCGTCCTCGGTGCTGATGCCACGGGTAAACTGCAATTGGCTATCTGCGTGCAAACACCAGGTCAGTAACCTGAGCATCGCCCGTTCGTCATTTTCAGATGGATGCCTGGCGATGGTCAGCTCATGGTCGGCATAGTATGCGCGGTTCATATCGGCAATATTGACCGCTGCTTTGTAGATGGTTGCTTTTAGTGCCATGGCTGTTCACTCAAATGGGCAGATTTTATCATGAAAAGGCCTTTGTGTGCTCGATAAGGAGGGCGTCGCAAAAGGCTCTGAAAAGAAGGGAACCACGAAGGACACGAAGAGCACAAAGAAGAGCTTTTC
>JAQFVO010000419.1 GCA_027942505.1 Endozoicomonas sp.
AGACACAGAGGAAAAGCTTTTTTTCTCTCCTCCGTGCCTGCGTGGCAATTTTCTTTCACGGCAAAGACACGAAGACACAAAGTTTTTTCGGGGCTTGTCTGAGCTACGCTTGGCAGGCAAAAAAGTCTTCCTTTGTGCCTTCGTGTCTTTGTGGTTCAAGGCTTTTATGCTCTTAAATGAATAGGTGCTTATGTCTACAGCACACCTTAGTTATTGAGGAGTGTCTGCTGGCAGAACAACGTAAGGACGGAAAAATGAAAATGATACAGTGGTGTTTTCTTAGCCTGTTTATCCTGCTGACTGGTTGTTCCACGACTGGCCCAGTCATGACCCCGCTGGAAATACAGAGCTTGCAGAGTCGGGAGTATGAAAATAGCAAGGAGGTGGTTTTTGCCAGTGCTATCTCCGTGTTCCAGGATCTGGGCTACACCATCAAAAGTGCCGATAAGGAAACGGGTTTTATCATGGCTGAAAGCGCCGCATCGAGCGATACGGCCACAAAAATTTTGCTGGGCGTTTCCAGCGTATCGCAAACCGCTGCCACGGCATTTGTTGAGCAGATTGGTCGTCATACCCGGGTCCGGCTCAACTTTGTCACCACCAGTAAAACGTCTTCGTCCTACGGACAAACTGACCGAACGGATACTCCAATACTCAATGCCGGGGTTTACAGAAACGCTTTTGAGCGCATTGAGAGCGCTATCTTTGTCCGCAGTGACAGGTAGTATCCGAAAAACTCGCACAGTCCACCGCTCCTTCACAATACCTGATTTGTCAGTTATTTAATGACAAACAGGTTTGCTTTTTTCTTTTCAGACGATACCCTGAGCCAACCTTTTGCTGACCCAAGTCTCCCTGTTCATTCCGTGTCAGCTGACATCTTCAGCTGGGCCATTCAGTTAAGCGAGAAGTGCTGTCATCAATAAACTGAACTGCCAAGGCTACCCATAAACACGTCAGTAGACTTATACTATCGTGATACGTACATCACTGTTCTGGTAATTCCCCGGTAAGATGCCGTATTACCTCAGACTCAGGGCTGACTGCTTTTTCCTTAAATTATCAGACGGTGAAGTTTTGGCAAGAGCTTGCCTTACGTTTGAGGTGAGTAAATTAGAGGCTACCATGAGAGCTGATATTGTTATTCTTGCTGCCGGGCAGGGCAGCCGCATGAAATCGAGTCTGCCGAAAGTGTTGCACCGCATTGCCGGCAAACCCATGCTGGAACATGTGATCATCAGTGCCCAGCATACCCAGAAGAAAGTGGGTGAAGGTAAAATTCATGTGGTCATTGGCCACGGTGCTGAACAGGTTAAAACCGCACTGGGTCATTACGACCTGAACTGGGTGGTGCAGGAAGAACAGCTGGGTACCGGCCATGCGGTTCAGCAGGCGCTACCCGGTTGTCAGGGTGCTGATGTGGTACTGGTGCTCTATGGCGATGTGCCGCTGATTCACTCCTCCTCTTTACAGTCACTGCTGGCTGCCAGTAACGGTGAGCGTCTTGGCCTGCTGACCATCAATCTGGCCAACCCTTCCGGCTACGGGCGTATCATTCGTGATGGCTTTGGCAGCATTCAGGCCATTGTCGAGGACAAAGACGCCACACCAGAACAACTGGCCGTTAATGAAGTGAATACCGGCATTATGGCCATCCCGGGCAGTCAGGCAGATCGCTGGATCAACAGCCTGAAAAACGACAATGCCCAACAGGAGTTTTATCTTACCGACATCGTCTCCATGGCCGTGGTGGAAGAGACTCCGGTCATCCATGTGCAACCACAGATTCCCATTGAAGTAGAAGGCGTTAACAGCCGTGTGCAGCTGATGGAGCTGGAACGGGCACGTCAACGACAGCTGGCCAATAACCTGATGATTAATGGCGTTACGGTCATTGACCCGGAGCGTCTGGATATTCGAGGTGACATCAAAACCGGCCGGGACATTACCCTTGACATTAATGTGGTACTCGAAGGTGATGTGGAGCTTGCTGATAACGTCTGTATTGAGCCGGGCTGCATTATCCGCAACTCCGTTATCGGCGAGGGCGTACTCATCAAGGCCAACTCCATTGTAGAAAATGCACACATTGGTGCCGGTTGTGAAGTGGGCCCTTTTGCCCGCCTGAGGCCAGGCACAGAGCTTCAGGAGAGAGCCCGGGTTGGCAACTTTGTGGAAATCAAGAAAACGGTTGTTGGTAAGGGCAGTAAAGTCAATCACCTCAGTTACATTGGTGACTCTGAGTTAGGCGACGGCGTCAATATTGGTGCCGGTACTATTACCTGTAATTACGATGGTGTTAATAAATTCAGAACGGTTATCGGTGATGGTGCTTTTATCGGTAGTAACAGTTCCCTGGTTGCGCCGGTTACGGTTGGCTCTGGTGCGACTGTCGGTGCTGGCTCAACCATAACCAAAAGCGTTACCGATGATCAGTTAGCCATAGCCCGTGCACGTCAGCGCAACATTGAAGGATGGGTGCGCCCGACAAAAAAGTAACAGATCGTAACTTATCGACCATATTGGGAAATTAACGACTATGTGTGGAATTGTAGGTGCAGTAGCACAGAGAGACGTCGCAGATATTCTATTAGAAGGGCTCCGTCGTCTGGAATACCGGGGCTATGACTCGGCAGGTGTGGCCATCATCAGTGCCAGCGGCGAGCTGCAACGCCAGCGATGCATCGGCAAAGTGTCCCAGCTGGCTGATGTTATCGCGGCCAACCCGCTCAGCGGCAGCACAGGTATTGCCCATACTCGCTGGGCCACCCACGGTGAGCCAAGTGAGCGTAACGCCCATCCTCACCTCTCCGGCGATCATATTGCCGTGGTGCATAACGGCATTATTGAGAATCACAGCCCACTCAGAGCGTTTTTGCAAAGTGAGGGCTTTGTTTTTACCTCTGACACCGATACGGAAGTGATTTGTCACCTGGTCAGCCATGAACTCAAAAGTAGCGACTCCCTGCTGGTGGCCGTACAAAAAACCGTGGCCCAGCTCGAAGGTGCTTATGGCATGGTGGTGATGGATGGCAATGACCCGGAGCGTCTGATTGTTGCCCGCTCTGGCAGCCCGCTGGTCATCGGTGTGGGCATTGGTGAGCACTTTATTGCCTCTGATCAGTTGGCGCTATTCCCGGTCACTCGTCGTTTTATGTTCCTCGAAGAGGGTGATATCGCCGAAGTGACTCGCAGCGCTGTTACTGTGTTGAATCAGCAGGGTGATGTTGTCGAGCGTGAAGCCAGGGATAGTGATATTGAGCACGATGCTGGTGACAAGGGTGAGTATCGCCATTACATGCTCAAAGAGATTCACGAACAGCCTGAGGCCATCGCCAATACTCTGGAGGGTCGACTGGGTGAACAGCGTCTGAATCTTGATATTCTGGGCAAAGAGGGCCAGAACATTCTGCAACAGACCAGGGCTATTCAGATTGTCGCCTGTGGTACCAGTTATAACGCAGGCATGGTGGCCCGCTACTGGTTTGAAGAGCTGGCAGGTATTCCCTGTCGGGTGGAAATTGCCTCAGAATTTCGTTATCGCAAATTCTTTGTGCCGGAAAACTGCCTGTTTATTACCCTTTCCCAGTCCGGTGAAACTGCCGACACCCTGGCGGCACTGCAGCTGGCCAAAGAGCTCGGCTATATGGCCTCCCTGAGCATCTGTAATGTACCGGGGTCGTCTATGGTGCGGGAGTCAGATATTGCCCTGATGACTCACGCTGGTGCCGAAATTGGCGTCGCCTCCACCAAGGCGTTCACCACCCAGCTGGCCACGCTGCTGATGCTGGTCACCGCGGTGGGTCGTTACAACACCATGTCACCCGAGCGGGAGGCTGATATCGTTCAGGCGCTGCGTAACCTGCCGCGCCATATCAACACTATGTTGGCCCTGAGCGACGATATTGAAGTGATGGCCGAAGCGTTTGCTGATAAACATCACTGCCTGTTCCTTGGCCGGGGAACCCAGTACCCCATCGCCATGGAGGGGGCGTTGAAGCTGAAGGAAATATCCTACATTCATGCTGAAGCCTATGCTGCCGGTGAATTAAAGCACGGCCCGCTGGCACTGATCGATAACGATATGCCGGTTATTGTCGTCGCGCCAAATAACGACCTGCTGGAAAAACTGAAATCCAACATGGAAGAGGTTCGTGCCAGGGGTGGGCAATTGTTTGTATTTGCTGACAAACAGGCCAACCTGACTGAAGCTGAAGGTATCCGGGTATTATCGGTGGAAGAGGCACCGGAGGTGATAGCTCCTATTCTCTACACCATCCCCTTGCAATTGCTCTCTTACTATGTGGCCGTTATCAAGGGTACAGACGTTGATCAGCCGCGTAACCTGGCTAAGTCGGTCACTGTTGAATAGTCGA
>JAQFVO010000443.1 GCA_027942505.1 Endozoicomonas sp.
GCAATGAGTAATCTGGTTTTGTTGGCGGCCAGGGAACGCAGTGGGGATGTCATACAGCTTATATCTGTAACTACCAGTCAATGGAATGATAATTTTCCGGCAGATGAGTTGATTGGTACATACGTCTAGTGCATCCAATCCTTAATACCCATGCATCTTCACAACTGTAGAGGACGGCCTTTGAACGTCCACTTGAATGGCTTGGCCATCTGAAGAGCTCAATGAAACCTAAGAATTTTTATTAGAATCGCGTATTGTCTCAGCTGGGTGGGAAGTCTGTGATACATCACCTGAGTCTTCTCGTGAATGCATAGATTGGAGATATTGCTGCCTTGCCGCTGATGCTAGCTCTGAAGCCTCTTTTTTACTGAATTCTTTTTTCATTTTGAAATAAGTTCTTTTATAAACTCTTTCACCTTCTGCGAAAACGGGATCATCCTGGCAGCGTCTCCTTTGGTACTTTCTGTGGTACTCACGTATACATTCTCCGAGAATTGGATCTTTGCGACGCTTCATTTTGTACTCTCTCTGGAGCTTCCTCATGCGTTCTCCGAGAATGGGGTCTTTGCGTCGATTTCTTTTTCGCTCCCTCTCGCTCGCCAAGTAAGCGGGATTTTTGCGACGCTCCCTCTCGCGCGCCAAGTAAACGGGATCTTTGCGACGCTCCCTTTTGTACTCCCTTTGGAGGCGCCTTTGGTGTGCCTTTTTTTGCTCCGCTTGTAACGATTTATCGTCAACAATTTCCGCTGGGTTTGCCGGGTTGTCACTTGCAGTTTGTTCCTGGTTTAGCCGGTTAATGCCAGCAACTGGTGGTCGATCTTGTGGGTTAGTGAGTTCGGCAGAAAGATGAATTAAGTGATATTCAGGATTCAACAGGTTCGTTGGTGTTGGCTCACTGATGTCCAGTTTGTTCCCTGAAAAGCGTGACGGATTAAAGAGTTGATCACTCGATATTGATGGTAATGGATCGTCACTGTAATCAGTGTCTGGCTTATACAGTGTATATTCATCAAGGGTTAATTCTGGCTTAACAGGAAGATTTAGGTTGTTAAAAACATAAGGGGCAGTCTGCGTTAGAGTGGCAACACTAAATTTATTCAATGGAATGATAATATGAGTGTTATTTTGGTCAGTGTCCGAATGATTTAAATAAATAGATGGAGGAGAGTTCAGTGTGTTAACAGACATGCCATGATAGTACGACCGAGGTTCTGTTGTGCCATCTTGGTACGAAAGCACAGTTAGTTCTCTAAAGGTGTCATCAGGAGGAGAGAGGCTATTGACACAATTCATTGTGTTATTGAGCTGGTAAATTGCAGGTTAGGACACTTCCTGCTCATTGATAGTTCCCCTCACAACTTCTGATAGCAGAAATGGAGTTCAGTCATGCCTTTTCAGGCCGGCTCAAAAATCGGACATCGCGCATTCGTGAAAAATTTTATCTCCGTGATTGAACCAATATGGAACCATCATGTCAAAAATAACATAGCTCGTTAAAGGAACTGTAATTTCACCAGGGATCAGGCAAAGCGACTGCCTAAGGATGTAGTGCAATGAATGGCCAGATGACGGTAGAGACCGCCAATAGCGGGCATCTGTCAGCATACAGCGAATTGGCAGATGTCTTGCGTCCGAATCAAAACTGCTTCAATGGACGCAGGAAGGTTAAGAAGCATATGCTGACTGGGTTACCATTTCTGCTTGCAGGATTGCTGACCCTCATAACCTCGCTTGTGCTCCCCCTGGGAGTAGGCTTTGGCGTGGTTGCGGCCGGGTATCTTATTGCCGGCGCTGCCTCCTCTGCTGCAATTCGTAAAAGGTTATCAGAGCGGTCGATTGCCCTTCACGCCCCTCTCGACCCTTATGGTTTTTTGCATGAGCACATTCCATGCATGGCCAAACGGCGCTCTCTTAGCCAGCCAAACTGTAGAAGCGCCTCCGTACCGTTAAGCGCTTCTGCTCCGGCAGTACCAACGCCGGTCCATACTGATCTGCCCTCTACTTTGGAACATGGTCCTGCTCCAAATTTTCAGTTATCGCCGGAGACGACCTCAGTGATCCATCCCCTGCAACGTTCATCTCTCCCACCGTGCAGAACAGTTGTTGAGCAACCGCTCAGAGTTGACACAATGCCGCCTCAGCCTGCCAATAACAGGACCGGCACTGAAGTTAATTGCCAGGTAACCTTGCCCTCTGTCGGTGACTCGGCAAATTTTGACTGCCCGGATCCGATGACGTTATGTTCTGCCAAGCCAGTATCGACTGTAACCCATTCGTTTCCAGCTCAGCCCCCTAAGGCCCTGAAGCTTATCAAACCAGTGCCTGGCGTCAAAACGAAAACAGACCATCCCGGTGTCACTTTGCCTCTGGTGCGGCATCAGCGTCTGGCTTTGCCAGTCAAAGCCATAGATCCACTCCCGGCATTGGTTAACCCGATTAGCGTGGTGCCGCATCGGGTCATTGTGCCTGCGACCTTGTCAAACCCTACACCGGCGACAACTGCTTTGGCGGTGCCTGCCGCAAATGCGGTTGTCAGGGGCGCCGGCAGGCAGCGTTCTGTGATGATTACTGTGGCCCTTGAGCGAGTGGGGGACGATGTTCACCTGCTGCTCGGTCAACAGGCACTTCAAGCTCCTTCCTCGCAGGTGTTGAAAGTTGACGAGCTGACTACTCCTCACGGCCGGGGCTTTCATAATTTGCGCCTGAGCTTCCTGGGGGAGGGGGTTGAAGCTGCGGGCAGTTTCACCGTCACGGTCAGTTCCGGGCAGTTGGTGACACTTGCAGACCAGCTGAATTCTGGCACTGGACGTTTGGTTCTTGACGGTAAAAGCTTGCCTGCCCTTGCCGGGACCAGGCTTCTGCCCCTGTGCGCAAGTCAGCAGTCAGTTGCCAATATCGATGCTGTGGCGAATACACCGTTGCAGGTCAGTGAGCCAGGTAATATTCGCCCTGGGCAGCTTTCGACTTCCCCGCAAGTGCCAACGGCAGTGCTTCGGGATTTGCCCAGCCTTCGTTCGAAAAGAATCTGGCGCATCAGCATTGAAGGACATCACTCCAGGAACCTGCCCAAGCTGCCGCCATTGCGGGTGCCGGGGGGTAGCAGCAGTGCTGAGTCAACACCACCTGACTCGCCAACCACATCATCTTCTCCTACCTCATCCACTTCTCCATCATCTGTGGATAGTGAGCCAGGGTTCACGGTGTCCGATAGCGATTCTGGCAACAGCCTCATTCATTCAGCACTGGCGATGCCGGCAAGTGCGTCATCCCGTAAGGATTTCCCCAGTCTGCCGTTGCCACAGATAATTGCAGATCCCGTTATCAGACGGTCTGCCTCCGATTCCGATATTTGCCACATAACCCGGCACCTGGATGTCAACCAGCCAAGGTTGATTGCACAATGGCGGGCTCGCGCTGATGATCAGGGGTTCCATGGCAGTTTAAGCTCTGCGCACTCCCCGCAGATGCCAGAGGAAAGAACAGAGGAGGCCTGGGAGGTGCTCGAATCGTTCGGGCAGCTCTTAAAGAAGGAGAACCAGGACCTGGCGTTGCATGAGCACCTGGTGCATCAGCAGGCGTATAATCTTGAAGGTAAACAACGCGTCAAATTGCTGGGTGGACAGCAGTGTCTGGTTGAGAAAGTCCCTAATGTTCCTGACGGGCTGAATGCCT
The DNA here is from genome assembly GCA_027942505.1 of Endozoicomonas sp. Taxonomy (GTDB): domain Bacteria; phylum Pseudomonadota; class Gammaproteobacteria; order Pseudomonadales; family Endozoicomonadaceae; genus Endozoicomonas. The sequence continues at coordinate 3,673 of JAQFVO010000443.1, forward strand.
ACATTCTCTTTCCTGAAACCACACCAGCTGAAGGAGCCATTGAGGTACGTTTGATATTTCGCGGTACTAAAGATCGGGCTTCGGTGGTTCGTGACCTCGAATCGTCCGGGGCCGGTTTTGAAACCATGGAGACTGGAGCAGTAGCTATTGTGCGTCACTTGCACGTTGTATTGACTTCGTTAACCATCACTGGTCAAAAGATCAACTTAACCATCGGTGGCCACAGTCTTGGTGGTGCTGATGCGCAAAACTTCCTGGGTCACCTTCTTGGTGCCGTGACGGCCGGGTCGGCCCCGTGCTTTTCAGCCATTGGCAACATCACACTGTTCACCAAGTGCTCTGCTGGTGTCCCCAAACTGGCCCATGAACGGGTCTGCTCAGCACTGGAACAGCTTAAAGGGAAGGGTGTCAGACTAAAAATATTTCACCTTAAAGTGGACAGGGACGTGGTTCAGGCGACGGGTGACTGTCATATCGGCGCTGGCTTGCCCTATAAGACAGCTGATGTTTCGGTATTACAGGTTTATCCCCCGGTCAAATCCAGCGTGCTCGAGCGGCACACCAAGAAGTATTTTACCGACGACACCAACCTGTCTCCAGTTCACTGGTACAAACGAACGCAGAACAAGACTGAGGCGGGTATGGCGGAAATAAACCGCTCACTACACAACACCTCGACAGTCTTGCGCTCCGGGCCCGTGAAAATGGTGCAGCGGGCCTTTCATTGCGCTGTCTGGTACTTGGTGCCCAATGGTACTTCACGAGCCAAACCGCAGCTGCGGGCCGTGCCGGCTGAGTCAGTCAGTTCGTCTTTAGAGGCTTGTAGCACTGAAGAGATCAAAGTGGCCTATGACAAGATAATTTCCAAATGCCTGGGCCTTAGCAAACGCCACCCCGACACCCCCTGGGAAAAAATAAATCCTTATGGCCCACCTGCCGCCGATTCTGTGGTGAGACTGAAGAAGCATTACTTGGAGAAAATGTTGCAAGAAGATGCTTTTGGTGCTGGTGCTGAATTTCAGAACTTCGTTAATCAGGTCAACACCCATGTGCAAAACATCCTTGACCCTAAAATGATGACGGGGCTGCAGGTCATGATTGGCTTAGGGGGGGAGTTATCCAAGGATCCGAATTTGGAGTTTAAAGGGGAGGAGGTCAAAGATGCCCTCTGGCCGGTGACTGTTGGATACTGCGAGAAATATTTTAAAACTGCTGCCGAGCATTACAAAGCAACTAAGCCCAGCCGAAGCCAGCATAAAGATCGTCCTTTATATAACTTTGATCTGTTGTTCCAACTGCAAGCCTTCAATATCCGATACACTCAGCTTGAACGGGGTGTTAACAGGATTAACTACCTGGATGGGAAATGCCCCACTATGCGCGCAGAAAAGCTGGCTCTGCTACAGCAGGAGGCAAACAACCTGCTGCATAAAGCAGAAAATCTTTACAGGCTGTGTAAAATCAATCGTCTGAGAAAAGAGAAGATTGACTTCATTCTTGGTCCGACTGTCTCCTCAGTCAATGGCTGCAATTTAACCTCACAGAAGGTGCTCAATATTAAAAAGGCCATCGAGAAACAGCTTGTGTGAAGACTACAGGCAGTCAGGGTCACTCTTGGTGTAGACCGCTGCAGGAGAAGTAATCGACTGCGAGATGAATCCCCGCCTTCGAGGCTGTCGCAAAAGCATAAAAGCCTTGAACCACAAAGTCACGAAGGCACAAAGGAAGACTTTTTTCTGCCAGGCGTCGCTCAGACAAGCCCCGAAAAAACTTTGTGTCTTCGTGTCTTTGTGGTTCAAAGCTTTTTATCTTTTGCGACCGGAGATTGATGGTTGGTATTTTCGACCATTGCGCTTCTCTCGGTGCCCTGTGATTCCTTTCCATCCTGAGGTCGCTGATTATCAGGTAGAAATAATCCTGAAATGAACTCATGGGTGCGGTTCAGATCCCATCTCCACGCTCAGAAGTTACCATCTGGCTGGACAAGTGTTCGACTAAATCCTTGTCTTCTTGTTCCCTGGCGTATTCAATTAATTTTTTATTATCAATTGGTTGGTTCAGTACAAAATTGAGTTCTCTATTATCGAGCAGGGACAGATACTGCCTGATAAACACCGCTCGTTCACGGGATGGTTCGCTTTTTACCAATGGAATTGCCACACCTTTGATGACATCTGCGTCTTTGAGTTTTTCCCTTAAATCAAGGTCGCCCATAATTTCGATAATGATATCAAACCAGCCGTTGTAAACCATGGAGTGGAAGCATGTGCACCGTCCGTTAGAATCCAGTGCGTTCAGGTCAGCCCCAGCCTTGATGAGAAGTTTTGCCGCCGCTTTATTATTTTTGCTGATGGCGCAGTGCAGTGCGGTAGTCGATCTGAATGTGGAATCAGGGTTGCCGTTGTGACTGAGCAAAACCTCCAGAGTCTCGCTATACCCTCTTTGAGCCGCAATAAACACCGGCTCGACCGGATCGGATGGATCAATCGGGTCGCTGACGAAGGCACCGTAATCAAGCAGAATCTTGACGATATCGGGTTTGTTGGCGGTGACTACTGCATAGGTCAGGGGAGAGGGGGTTAACATGACCTTTTCACTGGGGGACGGCCCTTCACCGGGCGTGTTCTGGGACAGGTACGAATTAATACCATTGAGGAAGGGGTCCGCCCATTTGAACCCCTCCAAGTTTGCATCAGCGCCGTTTTTAAGCACCTGTTCAACCGTTGCCACGTCACCGTCACGAATGGCATGGAGCAATTGGTTGGGCCAGTTGATGTTCAGGCTAACTTTGACGATTGAACCATCTACGCTGGTTATCGGTACCACAGTTTCTTTTTGGCAAACCAGGCAAACACGGTTTTCAATTTTCTGCTGGTTGAGCCTGGAGACCAGACAGTTTTTGTGAAATATGTGTTTTACAGGCTGGCAGGATGTCCATACCCATGGGCTGGTCTTTTTGCTGAATTTACAGACTGGGCATTGATAATCAGCAGGCGGGGAGAGGTTGTTGTTTTGAACTGATGCGTTGATCATGGTTTCGGTCATTGATGGTTTGGATGGTCATCATTGGCATCAAGAAAACGGCCCGTGACAGAGTAAAAGCAGTTGAACCGGTGTGTCTCTTGATACAGCAAGCCCGGAAGAATTGAGTGTAATTTCATCAAATAGTTTCACTTCTGTTCGAGCAGGGGGCCTGCAGGAGAAAAATTGTCCAGTGATCTGAAAGTCTGTTGTCATGCCTGCTGATCGCAAGGATATCAACAAGTCTTATACCAGTTTTGCCACTGAAATTGTGTACAAGTTCACTCTACATGTTGCCCGAAAGAGCTGGAACCACCGCTACTCTTGGACCCCCCTGGCCATGTTCTTCTGCCGTGCGGAAGTTTTCCGGGGCGATTCGCTGACCGGTTGAAGATTTATCAACCTGTTTGGCCTGAGAACCTTTTTTTATGGGCATGGTCAAAAGTGAGAACTTAGTACTCTTAGACGGAATTTACGCACCTGTGTACAACTTAAGCTGCAGTTTCAATTCGCCCCCGTTGCAATCACCTGAGAGTTGTTCTTCGCGTTTTGTTGATAACGTTGAGGGGCATTTTTTCACTCTGGATGCTCGCTGGAGCTCTCCCCGGTGGGGTGACCGGCAAGTCAGGATTCTTCATGATTGTCAGCCTTCAGTCACCGGTAATAATCTTGAGGGATCGTCTGTCAGCGATGATGTTCATAATTGCGGAGATTCAGAGCAGGGTTGTATGAATGTGATTCGCGAATTTTTGAAGGAACAGGCTCTCCCTGACTCGCCGCCTGTCATTAGCTGTCAAACAGTGAAGAGTGTTCCTTCAGAAGAAGAAAGGGTTCTGGTCAGTCGTATGCTGGCTGATGCTCTTGCCTATCAGGGTGAGCCAACTTCCCCCCCAAAAATGCCGGACACGCTCATTTTAAACACTGCCTGCGCTGATATTGACAATCCCCTGGTGGGTCGGGGGACTGTTAATTCCATTCAGGCCCGGCCCGTTCAGGTTTTTGAGTGCATGTTGCCGCGTGAAGGGGTTATCAAATCAGAGAATCCAACGCCTCTGTCAAGACTTTCCACCTGGCTTAATGATGTCAGCAGACCCCCAAGGCCCAAGCGGCTGAAAGACCACTCAGTTCACCCGCATCCGTATGTCACAGGACGTTTGTCTGCCACTCACCGTCGAGCCCCTCTGGCCGAGGCTTTGACGGCAACTGCTTTCACGCCGGGTAAGCGGTCCAGTTCAGCTCGGGTCCATCGTGCTAATGTTATCCGTCGCGTTAAGAATTAAATAGTGCAGGGGGCTTTTCCAGATATGCTTTGAATCCCTCCTCACATCCCAGGACTGTGGGGAGGTCCGGAGACAGCCTAGCCCGACTTGAGTGACAGCACTTGCGGTAGATATTAAGAAC
>JAQFVO010000455.1 GCA_027942505.1 Endozoicomonas sp.
GGGCTGCTGACTGAAGATCAGCTGCGTGAAATCCTCAAGCCGGAAAACATGATTGCGCCGTTGAACCTGAGCCGTTCAGCACACTGAGCACCACCAGATAACTGGTAAAATGCCACCCTTTTAAAATGGGTGGCCCTGCCATGCCCGCTTTCTGGTAATAAATTCCAGCAATAAGTCGCAGGCGATGTTACTGCCTGCGACTTCCAAACACGGCATCCTATCTTACAACAGAACTTCAAGCTCGATTTGGCCTTTTTTTCTGCTTACATCCCCCACCTGCAACAAGTATCTCTGGCAAAATACGTACAAAACCCTGCTGGCAAGTGTATTTCAACTGATTACGATACAGAAATTATCATTTACTATGTCGTCCCTGATTTGCGGTTTACTCGTGATCAAGCATCTGGCACAGCCCCGTGCGGATGAGGAAAACCCGGAGAAAAAGTAGTGGATGACAGCATCTCAGCAGGCAGTAAAGCATCCGCAAATGGTCTGGTTTTTCCGGGGCAACATGCTGAGCTACATTTTTACCAGTCTGCTTTAGCAGCAAATTTATGCTCTGCTAAACTTCTGGCGGGGATGCGCTATGACGTGGAGCGAATCCTACAGCCTGTGATCAGTCTCTAGACCCTGCCCCGTCGGACGTTGCGGGTTGATGCTCAAAGAGTTCTTGTAATGGTTCTCCCTCACCACCCCAATTTCCAGCCTGATGGCGAAAACATCAAATTATACGTCAATTTCTTACTGTGGAGTCATTATGCAGCAACAGGATATGAAGCAAGAACCGACCGTATTTATCATTGATGATGACGAGGCGGTACGTGACTCGCTGAAGATGCTGATGAGATCCGTAGGCCAGACTGTCGAGACTTTTTCGTCGCCTGCCGAGTTCCTCGAAGCGTACGACGAAAACCGTCCAGGATGCATTGTGCTGGATATCCGCATGCCCGGCATGAGCGGTCTTGAGCTGCAGAGCAAGCTCAACGAAATGCACTGTATCCTGCCCATTATTTTTATCACCGGCCACGGCGATGTGCCCATGGCAGTGCAGGCCATAAAAGATGGCGCCATGAATTTTATCCAAAAGCCCTTTCGCGACCAGGAGCTGCTGGATCTGATCAACGACGCACTTAAGCTAGATACCCAGCAAAGACGAGAGCTGCTTGAACACAAGGAGATTCTGCGCCGACTGACCACATTGACTGACCGCGAGCGTGAGGTGTTGCACCATGTCGTTGAAGGCAAGGCCAACAAGGTGATTGCTGCCGACATCAACCTGAGTCAGCGCACCGTGGAGATCCACCGCTCCCGGGTGATGGAAAAAATGGGCACCAAATCACTCGCGCATCTGGTGCGCCAAGTCATGCAGGTTAAAGACCACCTTGATGGTGAATTCAAAATCTAATCCGGATCCGCGTTTGTGACTTGTTGTCAGAGCGCGGATGACCTGACCGATGGCAGCAGGAATTACCGCAGGCAGTTAAGTGAAATATCCCAAAGATTACCACCTTCACTTCTGCCTGTTTTCCCAAAACAATGAGCCAGGCGGGCGCCACGATAATTAACACGAACGAACAGATAGTTAATTTAAGTACTCACCGAAAAACGTCTAGTACATCCCTCCATTCATCATTCAGGGCACTAAACCTAAACTGAAGTCATACGATCAGGCTATGACAAGAAGCGACTTGGGACTGACTGCTGAGAACTGCCCCGCAAAATTCTCAGCTGTGAGATTCACAGCGTTACGCTCGCTTTGCAGGCTACGACTGATGACAACGAAATTTGGCGAGATCGATGCGGCAGAATGACTGATCAATCCCGGCTTTGATAAAACGTCAGATTTCAGCAACTTCAATAAGCAGCGGCTCTTGCCTGGAGCTGTTTTGGTATAGGTTTTACGCGGCCTTTATGAATCTCGCAATCCATCGCTCAGTCTATTTACTGGAACAGGACTCTGGCACCACAGAGGCAATTCGCCGTCTGTGTCAGGAAAAATCACTGGTTCTGGTCTGTTTTCATTCAATCCTGGAACTGGTGGAAGCCGTCAGGGCAGATCAGCCTTCGTGTATTATTGCCGCCAACGACCAGCCTCAAGGGCAGGCGTTAGCGTTAATGGCAGGCCTGGCTAACGAGAACAATCAGGCTCCCGTCATTATTCTTGGCCTTCACAATGACTTCACCAGTGCTGTGGCAGCCATCAAGGCCGGTGCATTAGACTTCATTGAGAAACCGACAATATACGGCCGACTGGCAGAACGCCTGAACACTGTCGTAAAAAATGCACGCATGACGGCCTGAGCAAAAACCAGCCTGAACAAAAACATACACAAGCAGGCTCACCATCAGTGCACTTGCACTATCTATTAGCCGCGACTCAGCTCTTCTACGTAGGCTGACAGTTGCGTCAGTACATATTGCTTATCAACGTTGCCATCGACCATGTGCTGCGCCGAATTGTATTCCTGCCAAAATCGTTCAAATGTCAACAGCCGCGAATTTTCCGGATACAAAAGTCCCGCCAGACGTTGCTGACAGTAGTGCCGCCAATACTCCCGCTCCTCATCATCCAACGTGACAAAAAAGTGCCGGCCACGATAACGAAACAGCATCTCATCAAGCCGCTTATCAGAAAACGTAAGGCCCAGGTTCGAT
>JAQFVO010000580.1 GCA_027942505.1 Endozoicomonas sp.
AGTCCATTTAACTGGTCAATATCCATTTTACCTCCCGCATATGTTCCGGATAAACAGTCGTTATCGATGGCTTGCATCACGTTTTACGTGGGTAATAGTAACTTTCTGTCTGTTCTTTAATTTTGTTTCCGTTAACGAGTCAAAATAATCAAAGGGAGCCCTTCCTTCCAGAAGTATTACTACGTCACCTTGTTCAGAATCCGTGCGGTGGTAAAGGGGGAGATTCATCTCCCCAGCAATGTCGCGCGCGGCATCAATGAACAGTAAATCATTTTTACCGGGATAGGCCTTCTCAAGAAATAATGCTGGGTGATTACTCTTATCTAGCACCATGCGGATAAGACTTCTGCTAAGGATTGTTCCTTTTTTGTTCTTTCTGGCAATCATGGCGCTACGCCCATCCATCACATAGCCCATCAGTCCGCTGTTACAATGTGGAGTGCCATCCGGTGATTGACAGGTGTTAACTTCAAGTCCACTGATAAAAAGATCCCAGGGGTTTTCTGTCAGCTCCAGAGTTTCTCCCGGAGACAACAGCTTGTTTCTGGTTTCCTTGCTAAAGTTACTGAAATTTGCCCGCCAACCTGCGATGAATTTGGGGTATTTCTGGTACACGGCCTGCAAATGTAAATTGTGCAACGGTGACTGTCTGTTCTCAATAAACGTGTTGTTAGCACTGGCCTGTATAAACTCGTGGATGAGGGCTATCAGTTCTGTATCCCCCAAGCTGTTACAATAATCGGTCATTGATGCCATGTAACAAGGCAGAAGATGGTAATGTCGTTGTTTAAATAGCCATTCTGAGACCTCCTTACTTTTCCCCTCTAAAGCGTCACCCCCTTTTTTAGCGATCAACAATGGCAATCCTTCCTTTTGACAGCTAAGGCCCATACTCTCCAGGAAGCCATTAAAATGGGCTTCCAGCTTGAATGCCATGCCAAGCAAACCCAGTTTTTCAAAAGTCAGACTTTGGATGAGTGTTGTCAGCATGGGTATTATCATTTCCCTGTTCGTAATCACGCTGGCCGATGCCTGCTCAAGAGTAGCCAGCCAATGATGGAAAACCTTCTTGTCTTTCATCTGTCGCTTGCCTGGTCCGCAAGCTCGCAGAGATTTACACAGTGCTTCAACGTCATCTTCTGAGATTATACTGGGCACAAAAGCCAGCAATTGTAGCGGGGCCAGTTGCAAATGTTCTCCAGTCTTTGTTCCGAGCCCACCAAGTACTTGCTGTATTTTAGGGGTACTCTGAACCAGACGAGCCAGGCCAATGATCAGATAGGGAATGTTTTTTTTACTGGCATGCTGCATGATGGTCCGGATAAAAACAGCCAGCACTGAAGTATCTACTATTTGTCTCGATGATTTGCAAGCTGCGATGACCATCAAAAGTCGATGCATTTTTGCTTTGATAGCAGGTTTGGCTTCAGGGAGTGCTTTTTCAGCAAATTCACGTTCCAGGCTGTCAACTTCAGGGAGTAATACCTGTGAATAATCCGGGATCATGCTATCAATGTTGGCTCTGAGTGCCGCTAGATAAGGGGCCGGCGATTTATGGCTTTCAAGTAAAGCAAACCCTTTGAGATCGCTGAGTTGTTCATGCTCTTTAAACTTCAAGGCAAGTTGTGAAGGTGCTTTCAATAAATGTGCCAGGGCATCAATATACCGACAATAACCGATGGATCCCGGTTGTTTCGACAAGTAGGCCAGCTCTTTAGCAATATGCCAGATGCTGTTTGAATCAGTGGTGCAATACAGAGCAGATCTAATGTAAGATGTTAGCTCAGCAATATCTGCCTTCTGTGAAAAACCCGAACAGGCTGTATAGAGATACAGCAATCTTCTGGCATAGGTATTGAAATCGCTACGATCCTTGATTGTAGATAAATGGCCATTCTCTTCAATTTTTGGCGAAAATATTTTTTCAATATGGCTAAGTTCACTCAACAGCTGATTGGCAAGTTCGTTGTTTTCCAATTTAAAGATTAGCCTGATCTCCAGAAGTCTGTCCTTGATCGGTTTATTACTCTGTATTGCTATTAAATGTTCATTAATTTCAATGGCCTCCTCTGCCAGAAAAGGTGTATCAGGAAGGGGTGCTCTCTCCGAATAATTGAAACAGATGTGCGCTCGAATATCGGCTATTTTAGAGACGATCCTTAACAATA
>JAQFVO010000581.1 GCA_027942505.1 Endozoicomonas sp.
GGTGTGTTTCTGAAGGGGGGAGGGCGACCGGATTTGTCCAGAGCCTCCTTGTCCTCCTGCTTCCACTGGTCCCCTTCGTAGAACTGGTAGCATCGCTGGGCCTGCTCCACGAAATCTTTGTGGCCGTTGTCCCGGGCGCGGCGGTAACGCTGATAATTCTTCTCAGCAACCAGATACTCTTTACTGGTCTTGTCGATGCCTTTATCCATCAGTCCTCTTCCTTGTAAATCAGGCTGTAAACCTCGGGCGTAGGCAGTCGAGGGCTGGTGTCTGAAAAATGTTTAATCAAGTCGTTCTTCTGGTAACTGCTATCCACGTAGAGGGCAAAATCAGCGCAGGCCACTTCATCCTCAGAACACAGGCCCAGGTGCGGGCAGTAAGTACAAGGCGGTTCCTGAATCTCTACTTTCGGCGACTGCTTCCTGGCCCGTTTGCCGGTACACTCACCGAACGTATGCAATGGGCGGATGCCGGTAAAATCATAACTGTCGTCTTTCATGGCTCATGGCGCTCCGTCGCGTGGTGTTTGACCTGAGCCGGTCCCGCCAGGACTTCTTTTTCTTTTTTGGGGCAGATAGCACCGGCGACATATCACTGAGCATTTGCCCAATGTGCGCCAGGGCATCTACCTGGTCATCGTGTTTGCCGTTAGGGAATTGCAGAAGTTCATTGGTAAAGTCAGGGGTGAAGCCAGCGTCTTCGGGGATAAATACACGACCCTGTTTCATCATCCCCTGAATGGACCGTGCCCGGGCTACCTTGTCAGCGCGGCCTACTTTCAAAGGCTCCTCGTTAAAGCTATGGGCTCTGCGCTCACTCACGCGCTTTTGCAGGAAAGGACCGATGGCATGTTTAATGACGCCTTCCTCAATGCCAGTCAAATCACTGCGCCAGATTTCCCAGGTGTCCAGAATCTCCTCAACCAGCTGGTCAGAGTCCATACGGCGGCGAACCATATCCACCACCCACAGGTTCTCGTTCTGGTCTACGCCGACCGTGATACCAACACTCCAGTCGTTGACCTGCTTGGTGGCAACCGCCGTGTCCCACGCCGTGTAAAAACGCAGTGTCTCCCTCGGCGGTAAATCAGCAGACTTGTAATAGCGGATCATGTTCAGGGTGAAATAGTCACCTTCGTCAGCACTGGGCTTTTGCTGGTAGAGAGCCTGAAAGTCACGGGGGCCGATGGTGCGCTTGATTCGCTCAAGGGCGTCAATCGGATAACGCTCAGGGTGCAGGGCCTCGCCCTTGCGTCGGTAAGTTTCATCCTCAACGGCGATGGCCGGGTATTCCACCAACTCCCACTGCTCGCCGTCATTGCCCATATCTTCCAGCAAACGCCCCGCCAGGTCGTCATGGTGCCAGCGGGTCTGGATCACCAGCACCCCACCGCCGGGAGCAAGACGGGTATACAGCGTAGACGTGTACCAGTCCCATACCTGTTGTCGTATGGTTTCCGATTCAGCTTCTTCGCGGTTTTTTACGGGATCATCCACCAAAGCTATGTGGGCACCCCGGCCAGTTATGGCCCCCCCGGTCCCGGCAGGCATGTAGCCGCCTGCGGCAGTTGTCGCCCAAAACGAAACCGCCTGAGTCTCAGGGTCCAACCGAGTGTCAAAGATGGAATGGTACAAAGGCTCGCGCATCAGGTTACGAACCTTACGGCTGAAGTCGTTTGCTAGCTGTTGGATCATGTCTTGTATCGATAGGAGGGGGCGTGGGTTCTAGTAGAAACCGCACACCGTAGAAAAAAATAATC
>JAQFVO010000586.1 GCA_027942505.1 Endozoicomonas sp.
ATTGCCAGCACCGCATACCAGTGTCCTGTAACCATGGACTGTGGGCCTGTTCCCATAGGGCGGCCACTGCCACAAACTCAAGTCTTTGTTCTGGATAGCCACGGACAGCCATTGCCACCAGGCATCGTTGGTGAGCTATGCATTGGCGGCAAAGCACTGGCCAGGGGATACCTGCACCAACCAGAACTGACCAGGACTGCCTATGTCAGCAATCCTTTTGCCTCACCTGAAGACCATCGTCCAGGCTATGACCGGCTCTATCGCACAGGCGACCGGGTGCAGTGGCTGGACAGTGGCGAGCTGATGTTTATTGGTCGCACAGATCAGCAAATTAAAATTCGTGGTTTCCGGATTGAACCCGGTGAAGTAGAACAATGCCTGGAACGTATTGAAGGTATTTGCCAGGCGGTGGTACTACCACGCTCAAGACAGGAAATTGTGGGGGGAACCCACTATGACTATCTGGTCACCTGGTACATTGCTGAACAGCCACTGGATGAATCCTCGTTAAGGAAACAACTGAGCCAGAAACTGCCCGCTTATATGGTGCCTGCCGCATATGTACCGGTGGACCATTTCCCGGTAACTGCCAATGGCAAACTCGATACCCGGGCCTTGCCAGAGCCGCAATGGCATAGTACTGATGACTACGTTGCCCCCGGCAACACTATGGAAATCCAACTGTGCCAGTTGTGGCGGACCTTGCTTGGCATTGAGCAGGTAGGCATTCACGATAATTTCTTTCACCTTGGCGGTGACTCGCTGCTGGCCATACGATTGTGTCAGTCGATCAATCAGACTATGGCGAAAAAATTAACGGTTTCGTCGGTATTTCAATATCAAACTGTGTCAGAGCTTGCACGCTTTATGTCAGCTGTAGACGCTGATTTTTCAGAGGCAATAAACTTTGAGACGGAAATTCTGGCAGGTGATCATCTTAATCCTGCGAAATCAGTAAGACCGGATAAGTTGAACAATGCATTTTTGACAGGTGCCACTGGCTTTCTGGGCAATCAATTACTCCACGACCTTCTTGTGGAGACAGATATGCACATCTATTGCCTTGTTCGCTCTACTGATCTCATCTCTGCTGAACAGCGTCTTTCCCGTACCATGCTTGAGTATCAATTATGGAAAACAGAATTTGCAGAAAGAATAACCGTTGTCTGTGGTGATTTAACCAAAGAGAGGCTGGGGATCAGTTTAAGTCAATGGAATCTGTTAGCCTCTACCGTAGACGTCATTTATCACAATGGGGCTCTTGTTAATTTTGTACATAATTACAAAACATTTAAAGCGCCAAATGTACAGTCTGTTATTAGCGTTTTGGAATTAGCCAGTATAGGGTGCGGCAAGTATATAAACTTTGTATCGACCGCTGGTATATACATGGGCATACATAAACAGAATAACTTGCCGTGGCTTGAGGATGATGCCATTGAAACAAGTGCTGTTGCCAAGTTTGCGGGATATAACCAAAGTAAATGGGTGGCTGAACAGATTCTTGAACGAGCCAGGGAAAGAGGTTTTCATGTGGCGATATTCCGCCCCTCAAGGATCATTTTCAATAAAGAAAAATTACATTACAACCAGAACGACTTGCTGACTTTAACTCTCCAATTCTCCATCAGTCACAATATTCTGCCGGACTACGATCATGTGCTCGTGGGCAATCTTGTTAACGTTGACACGGTCAGCAGGGCAATTCTTGTCATATCGCTAAAACGATCCTCCTATGGAAAGAATTTCAATATTTACAATCCCAACAATACTCCTTTTGCGAAATTCGCCGTGCCCTTACGACAGCTGTTCCCAAATATCAAGACGATTGATCGTGAGAGTTTCATGAACGCTATCAAAAGTGAGCCTGAGGGCAGACTGGGAATATTGATAGAAAGTATTGTGTTCCAACAACCAGTTGAAAAAAACAACGAGCAAGATGCTAGCGAAAACATCAAGTTTCCCGAAATCACCGCTGACAACTTATATAGGCAGCTTGGGGTTGAGGCCGCTTCATTGTTTGAGATACCCGAAGACAAGATCAAAAATTTTGTCAAAAATTTAAGTCAAAAAAGGTGACCGCCATACCTGGAGCTGGGTGACTGATATCCCTCTGACCGAAAAGACCATTGAAGACCTGATGA
>JAQFVO010000635.1 GCA_027942505.1 Endozoicomonas sp.
TTGCAGCAATCCAACATTATTTCTGTTGCTGATCCAGGGGACGGAGTGCTGTCTGAAATAATTGACATCCAGCACCATGCCCTGGCCAATCAGCCAGTTGACTGTTTCAGTCTGACCATTGATAACGGCCAGGTGCAGGGCATCAAGTTGGTCAGTGTTTTTTTGGTGCAGGTTGGCGTTATTTTCCAGGTACAACCACTGAACCACTGGCAAGTGCCCATTGGTGGCTGCCAACATCAGGGCGGTGTCGCCCCTGACGGTGGTCTGGTTGATGTCAGCGGTTTGCTCGCTCCTGCGGATTAGCTCCCGGCCCCGGCTCAGATTGCCGGCCTGCGCGGCCAGACACAATGGAGTGTTGCCCTCACTGTCTTGCTCAGTCGGGTCAGCTGCTGCCAGCTGGTTGGATCTATGGGCTATGGTAACTGACCGCTGGACGCTGCCCTGAAAGCGGCAATTGTTGTTTTCAGGCAGGTAGCCAGTGCCCAGGTATGTATCTGTCTTGTTTGACAAAGGAGCATCAATGCTCATTCTACCGGACTGGGGTGCACTGGCACCTGTGCTACTGAGCATGGTTACAGCTCGGTTGTTATGATTTATTGTCTGGGCTTGCCAGTCCCCTGGCTGCGCCCTGAAAAAATGCCTGACCTGAATGCTGACCGGCCATCCTCCCACACCCTTCGTGAATTTTTCACCGACTGTCTCTGCGTCCTGAGGCTTAGTAGGTTGCAAGGGACCGAAATGATAATTGCAGCACTATGAGCAATCAGCCGTGAAATGAGATTTGCCGATCAGTGATTGTCCCGATGCCGGCAGTTTATGCATACGACTACGACTGAATATTACGCAAGATTAATGCCGACCAACTCCCGCAGGTTACCTTTGCAATCGGAAGAAATTGGCAGATTGTCAACGGCATCAAGGCGTGCCTTGAGAGTCCCGGATCGCTCAATGATCCTGGCCACTGCCAGCAGGCACTTGTGTTCCAGTGTTTTGTCATTGTATTGATTGAAACGGGCGAAGCTGGCATCA
>JAQFVO010000747.1 GCA_027942505.1 Endozoicomonas sp.
TTAAAAGCACTATGGACAGTTATCCTGACCGTTGATATAACAGCGCCTTTATCTATCTGTTGGTAGTCACCGGCAACAATTCAGGGCCAATCATGAAGCTGTCCGTCTTTGGCGAAAAATTTACCAGCCACTCCGGTATCCTCTCATTGATGGATGACCTGGGGAATGCACTTGCCGACGGTCAGAACAAAATTATGATGGGGGGCGGCAATCCCGCTCATATCCCGCAGGTGGATGCCGTCTTTCGCCAGCGATTGCGGGATATTATTGACAGTCAGAGCGAGTTTACCCGACTGGTGGGCACTTATGACCCGCCTCAGGGTGAGAAACGATTTGTCCGCGAGCTGGCCGCTTATCTTAAACGACAGTTTGGCTGGCCACTGACCGAGCGCAATATCGCCCTGACCAACGGCAGTCAGGCGGCTTTTTTTATGCTGTTCAATATGTTTGCCGGCAGCCATATGGATGGCAGCCACCGGCGTATTCAGTTACCCATGGCGCCGGAGTATATTGGCTATGTGGATTGTGGCCTGAGCCAGGATTTCTTTGTTGCCAACAAGCCCGATATTGAGGATCTGGAAGAGCATCTGTTTAAGTACCGGGTCAATTTTCAGGATCTGGTTATTGACGACAGTGTTGCTGCTTTGTGTGTATCGCGCCCGACCAATCCAACCGGCAATGTGCTGACCGATCAGGAGATGGCCCGACTTGACGGCCTGGCCCGCGAATACGACATTCCACTGATTGTTGATGGTGCCTACGGCATACCCTTTCCCAAACTGATTTTTACCAAAGCTACACCCCACTGGAATGAACATACGATTCTCTGCCTGAGCCTGTCGAAACTGGGTCTGCCGGCAGTGCGCACCGGGATTGTCGTTGCCTGTGAACCGGTTATACGAGCATTGTTGGGCATTAATGCCATTATGAATCTGGCGCCCAACAGTATCGGCAGTCTGCTGGCACTGGAAATGATTCGTGATGACAGCATCAACTCGCTGTGCGATGAGGTGATTCGTCCCTACTATCAGGACCGGGCCCGCTTTGCCCTCGATTGCCTGAGGCGGAAAATGGGTGATATACCCTGGCGTGTGCACAAAGCCGAAGGGGCCATGTTTCTCTGGCTGTGGTTTGAGGGTTTGCCGATATCGAGCCTGGAACTGTACGAACGACTGAAGGCACGTAATGTGCTGATGGTGTCCGGGCACTACTTCTTCCCGGGTATGGATGACGATTGGCACCATAAGCACGAGTGCCTGCGGTTAACCTTTACTCAGGATCAGCAGACTGTAGAGAAAGGTTTGTCCATTCTGGCTGAAGAAGTGCTCAGGCTGTACAGCTAGAAACCACAACCTTGCGAAATGCTCAACGGATTCTAAATTTGTGGTAACCGTACAAAACGGCATCTCTTTATTCTTCCCTGTGGTCAGGATTTCCGCCTGCCGGGTGCTCTTCGCCCCGGGGCTTTACCGGAGCCGTAAATGACCAGGTTCAAGCTACTCGTTTTTATCCTGCTGGCGCTGCCCTGTCTGGCAGAGCCACTGCCCGAACAGACCCTCCGGCCACGCCACATAGCGCCGCTGGATCAACTGCTGGTGGCTGTGCGCAACCGGGTTCCTGGCACCATTGTGTTTCAATCTGTTCGCCTGGCGCAGGAGGATGGGCGCAAAGTCTACATTATCGATTTTACTGATGCCGGAAATAGATGGTCGCGTGTCGTCTATGATGCCCATAGCGCCACAGAAGTCGACCATGTTCCCATGCAGGTGCCGATGCCATTGGAGGCTATTCTGGCTCGGGTAAGTAGCCAACACCCAAATTCCCGGCGCATTAATGCTGAATTGCAGCGCCGGGATGGCCAACTGGTCTACGTCGTCGAGTTGGGGCACGGGCAGTTGATGGGTAAGCGCAAACAACTGACTATTGACGCCTATACCGGGAGATTGCTGAAAGAAGATAACTACGATCTCACGCCCAGTGGCAAGCAGCTATCCCTTGCCCAAATTGTCAAAAATGCCCGGGAAAAATATCGTGGCATGGTTGTTTTGAACACGCGCAGCCGGGTGAAAAACAATATCCAGGTGAAAGAAATAGTATTTCTCGATGACCATCGGGTAAGGCACAAAATGGTGGTTAATGCCACCACAGGTGAGGTAATTGAAGACAAAATCACGCCTTTGGGGTCCATCTGACATTTTTTTTCCGGCGCGAGTTAGCGCAGACTTATAGAGTTTCCCGGGCTGATATCTGAGGAGTTCGAAGAATTAGTTAGTAGTGCTGACCATCTTGTCAGCTGAATAATCTGTCCCGGATTTTAGGCTATCCAGATCAATTGGTTCATATCATCATCAACAATAAGGAGAATTTTGATCATGCCAGGTGATACTACACAGGTAATCGGTCCTGGACAGGTAATTCAACCTGTCATAGTCGACGGCCAAGCTTTTTCTATTCCCGTCGATGTCTACGAAACCGTGGAGAGTTTAACGAACACCCAGCCCAGTACAATGTTTGCCCTCGGTGAAGGGGCGAAGGTTTTTGGACGGGTTGCTTACAAAGTTCCCTACATCCTGGGGATCTTTTGCTTTGAGGTTCCGAGCCTCCTTACGGAATGCCTCACCGGCGCTGTAGGTGCGGCTGTTGGAACCATGGTGGGTTCGACAGCAATCCTGGCCCGTAAATGCATGGGGGTAACGACAAGGAAGTTTTTCGGACTGGAAAATCCCAGGAAACTGTCTGATTACGTGGTTACCGCTTACGAAACAGGTGCCCGACTTGGTGAGCTGCCCGGCAAGTTCGTCGGAGGTATGGCTTTATTCACTTATGCTTGTTCTTTAGTTGTCAGCAGTAGCACAATGATTCCTTTGACGCTTATTGCGACCGCTGTTCCAGCATCAACTTATTGTGCAGCTACTATTGTAAGCACTAAACGCCATGGTGAGTGTTGCTATGCCGATTCATCCTTAAACATTATTCAAGATTTTCGGACATGGTTTCAGAAGGAGCACGACGATCTGCAAGGCATACGACGACCTGCAATGACACTTTGACGCAGTGGAACGGATAACTTGCCGGGTCCACCTGTTTTTTGTCTTTCAGTGCTTGCCGGGGGCATTGAGCGTATCCCCCTTCCTGAGTGTTGCCATTCTCAAGGTGCCTCATGCCCGTGGTGCACAAAAATGATGTAACATAGCGCCTCGAGCCTGTTTGTGAGTAACGCCGTTGCAACGTCAGGCTTGCCACCAACTGCCCAACAGGTAATCCCATGAATCAGGATCAGCTGAAAAAAGCCACCGCCGAAGCGGCGTTGCAATATATCCTGCCCCATTTGACCAACGATATGATTGTCGGTGTTGGTACCGGCTCCACGGCAAAATTTTTTATTGATGCACTGGCGCACTACAAAGGTGATTTTGATGGTTGTGTGTCCAGCTCAGAGGCGTCTACCAGGCAGCTGAAGGCTCACGGTATTCCGGTCTATGACTTGAATGCCATCGCTGATTTGCGCTTTTATATTGATGGTGCCGATGAAGCCAACAAACAGCTACACCTGATAAAAGGTGGTGGTGCAGCGTTGACCCGCGAGAAAATCATCGCCGCCGTGGCCAGAGAGTTTATCTGCATTGCTGACGAGAGTAAGGCGGTCAATGTGCTCGGTGCGTTTCCGTTACCGGTGGAGGTTATACCCATGGCACGCAGTCATGTGGGGCGGGAGCTGGTTAAACTCGGTGGTGACCCGGCATACCGCGAAGGTGTCGTAACCGACAACGGCAACCTGATTCTTGATGTCTGGAATCTGGAGATTCTTGACCCGGTTACTCTTGAGCAGCAGATTAACAGCATCGTTGGCGTCGTCACCAACGGCCTGTTTGCCAGCCGTCCGGCTGATATTTTGCTGTTAGGTACTGAAGATGGGGTAAAAACGTATAGCGCATCGTGAGATTCACCGGGAAGCCTCTATGGGCCTGGTGCGCCATGTGGGAGATGCCACCAGCGGTCGGTGGTGGTTACTACCAGCTATCACGCAGTCATGAAGGCGATGAAGCGAGGTAGTTCGAAAAAATAACAAAGCGATATACAGGACACCGATTTATCTCGTCTGAGAAAATGGGTGTCCTGTTTTTTTTTCCTGTTTTTTTTCTGCTTTTTTTGCGGCAACCATTTTGGCACAGGGGAGGGAGGTCTCAAACCTTACGCTGAGGAGTTGTCTGAAAGAATAAGTCACCATTCCTAACGTTTTTGTTATGTTCATCATGTTTTTTAGACGTTAGTTTTAGTAACGCAAATGCTAACGCTTCATAAACCGATCCTATCAAAAACTACAAGGAATATGATCATGCAAAGTGCCACCCCAGTTTCAACTCCCACCCCCGAGCACTGTCCGGAGCAAACCCGATCGAGTACAAAAACAGCATTGGTCCAAGCGGCCAAGGCGTTTGGCCGAGTTGCCTGTAAAGTGCCTTACGTCATTTTTCTAACCACCTTTGAGGCACCAAGCCTGCTTACGGAGGCTCTTACCGGCGTTGTTGGCGGAACTGTTGGAATCCTGGTGGGTTCGACGGCAATCCTGTCACGTAAATGCATGGGGGCTAATGCAAGAAGGTTTTTCGGTATGGAAAACCCCAAGTCACTGCGGGATTATGCTGATGCAGGTTTTCATACGGGTGCCCGACTTGGTGAGTTGCCCGGAAAGATTCTGGGAAGCTGTGCTGTAGCTACATTAGGCGCTTCTTGTGTTCTCAGTAGTGGCATAATGATTCCTGTCGTGCTTGGTTTTTCAGGTTCTGTAGCATTGATTAGTTCTATAGCCACTTTTGTAAGTACAAAATTTACTGGTGAAGATACCTTTTCTGATTGTTACAAGAACCTTATTCATACTGCTCGGATAAAGGACCTGAAGGCTCACAACCGTCTGAAGGGGATAGAACTGCAACCACCCCTGAATAGACAGTCGTTTATCGAAATGTACGAATTGCGCAAAGGACTCGAAGACTTGAACATGGTTCCGGGTCAACCCAGCCAGGAGGATTGAGTCTTTGCCAGACTTAGCCTTTTTTAAGGTGCTCGTTCTCAAGAGAAAAATTGGAGGAATAATTGGACACCCAAAAAGGCGAATAATTGGAAGGCGAATAATTGGACACCCAAAAATATCTCGGCTGAGATAATGGATGTTCTGTTTTCCTCTAATCATGACACTCATTTTTTTCTTTCCAGATTCCAGCGTTACTTTTGGCAATTGCCGGGTAGGTCAATGATTTAGTCAGCGTGACTAACGCTTTTGTTATGACAATCATTTTTTCTGGACATTAGTTTCCATACTACGAGTACCAGCACAAATTAACGATGCAATCAAAGACAATAAGGGTCATGACCATGCAAAATACCTCCCCGAACAGTCCTGTTGAAATTAACGACCGTACTTTTGGTCAGGACTCGAGTCCGATACCAACCCGGTCGACTACAAAACTTGCCTTGGTCGAGTCAGCCAAGACGTTTGCCCGGGTTGCCATTAAATTTCCTTATATTGTGGCGTACTTCAGTTTTGAGATTCCAAGCGTCTGCACGGAAATTGTCACCGGCTCTGTGGGTGCGATTGCCGGAGGCGTGGTGGGTTCGACGGCCATCCTGGCTCGTAAATGCATGGGGGCAAGAGCAAGGACCTTTTTTGGCCAGGATCAACCAAGATCATTGCTGGATTATTCGATTACAGGTTTCCAGGTTGGCGCCCGACTCGGCGAGCTGCCCGGAAAGTTCCTGGGAGCCTGCACTCTGTTATCGCTGGGAACAACTTTGTGTCTTAACACTGGCATTGCGCTGCCTCTGATTCTCAGTTTATCTGGTATTGTTGCAGGGGGTTGCGCCCTGGCCACCTTCGTAGACATTAAATGCTGCGATGTGAATCACTTTTCTGGCTGGTCCGAGAACTTGATTCAGAATATGCGGATCAGGGAGCAGGAGACTCACGATTGTCTGCAAGGCCTAGATGCGAATAAGTCGCTGAGTGAAGCGGTTAAGTCATGGGAAAGAAAATTCACAGCTCTCAACCAGCCTTAGACTGACGCGGTGAGCCTTTGCCCGGCTCATCGGTATTTTTCTTGTTCAAGCATCCTCGACATTAAGTTGTTCGCTTCAAGCAAAAAACATTGTGCTTGCAGCGTAATGTTAATGGCGGTAGTATTAATCGTCATTTTGCGATTAACGATTCATGCGTGGTAACGAGATTTCATAGATGCCTGAGTGTCTCCAATCCTTCAAACAGTTTCATTTCAATGAGGCTGAAGAGCGAGAGCTGGCTGCTTATGCCAAGGCCATTGGCCACCCGGCACGGGTCAGACTGATCCGGATTCTGGCCGGTGGAGGTTGTCTTGGTTCAGACCTGGTCGGCCAGATTGGTCTGGCACAGTCCACGGTGTCTGAGCATTTGCGCGTGTTGAAAGAGGCGGGGCTGGTCCACGCAGAAGTTCAACACCCTCGCACCTGTTTCAGCCTCAAGCCCGAAGCACTGGATCGACTGCAAGCTCTGCTGGTGAGTATGCGAGCAGGATAAGACAGTGGCTAACGCCACTGTTGATTTCAGATCATTAATCGTTTTTCGTCGATATTAGATAAAGATTTTGCACAGAAAAGAGGAGTCGGATATGGGTATTTTCGAGCGCTACCTGAGCGTCTGGGTGGCATTGGCTATGCTGGCAGGTCTGGCCGGGGGCAGGCTGTTACCGGGATTGTTTGCCACGATGGGCGGCTGGGAATATGCCAACATCAACCTGGTTATTGCCGTGTTGATCTGGCTGATGATCTACCCAATGATGAAGCAGATCGACTTTACGGCAGTCAAAAACATCCACCGCCGCCCTAAAGGGTTGACTGTGACCCTGACGGTAAACTGGTTGATTAAACCGTTTACCATGGCGTTGCTGGCTATTGTCTTTATCCGCTACATTTTTGGCAGCTTTACTGGCCTGATCTCGCCGGAACTGGCTGATGACTACATTGCCGGGATGATCCTGCTGGGCGTCGCCCCCTGTACTGCCATGGTGTTTGTCTGGAGCCAGCTGACCCGTGGTGATGCCAACTACACCCTGGTGCAGGTGGCGGTGAATGATTTGGTGATGGTGGTCGCCTTTGCGCCGATTGCCGCCTTTCTGTTAGGGGTGACCGATGTCATTGTGCCTTGGAATACCCTGTTTCTGTCGGTCATTCTGTTTATTGTCATTCCCTTGGTGGCAGGTCTGATAACCCGTAAATGGCTGGGTACCGGACAGGCGTTGCAAACCTTTGGCAGTAGAATAAAACCGTTGTCTATTCTGGGGCTGATTTTTACCGTCGTGCTGCTGTTTGGTTTTCAGGCACCACGCATCCTGGCCAAACCACTGGATATTGCCCTGATTGCCATTCCCTTGATTATTCAGACGGTGCTGATTTTCGCCATCACCTACTACTGGATGTACAAATGGCGCGAGCCGCACAGCATTGCTGCCCCCGGTGGCATGATCGGTGCCTCCAATTTCTTTGAACTGGCGGTAGCAGTAGCCATCAGTCTGTTCGGCCTGAACTCTGGTGCAGCCCTGGCGACCGTGGTCGGTGTGCTGGTGGAAGTGCCGATTATGCTGGCACTGGTGGCTTACGCTAACCGGACTCGCGACCGCTTTCCAATGGTCCACGCAAGCTGATTGTTATCACCATGCGACACTTCATCCCGGGGCGCCGATCAACCAAGCAAATGCAACAAGGAATATAACGATGTCTGCCATTACTGTTTTTGACCCTGCCATGTGCTGCTCTTCTGG
>JAQFVO010000775.1 GCA_027942505.1 Endozoicomonas sp.
CCTGTTACTGCTCTCACGTGGCGCCATCATCTACAGCAGACTTAGTGACAGACTTAAATCTGATCCGGAGATTCAAATGATTGCCGAGAATAATTACGCTAAATTCACCCATCAGACCAATCAGTACTTCACGCTGACTGTCTGAAAATTCATCATCTACTATCCTTCCCGTGCACGTAGAGTTGCTCTTTGGGAGATGAGATTTTAACTCTTGGCAAGGCTTCGCGAACTAACAGTATTTTAATGCCACCAAAACGGTGGATCATACAAATGATGCATCGAAGATAAGTCCTGACGTTTTTTTTCACACCATTACGTTGTAGCTGTGCACTATATTGACACAAATGTTCATGACGATGGTTTGTCACCCTATGTCATGAAAGCTTTAGTCACAGAGGAAAAGCTTTTCCCATCTCCGTGTCTATTTTCTCTCACGGCAAAACAATTCATGGAATACACAATAATGAATATCAGGCTGTCATCTGATCCCCGACACGAACGTCCTTACTTAGTGAGTCCTCTGTTCTGCTGTTCACAAGCTCGTCAGATGCAGAGTGAGAGAGTTTGCGCCAACAGCAATGTCAACAGTTTTTTGATTCCTCCCAGTGGCAAGAACAAGTATCGGAGTGTCACGCTGCCCGAAAAAGTCGCGGCGTTCTTCCTTTCCGGCTGTTACACGGACTGGGTCATACCACTGCAATCGTACGATCGGATCTATGTTGTTGATGACGAAGCTGGTTTTCCGCCCGGACTGGCAGAATGTGCCATTAAATTAAGGAAGAAAAACATCTGGGTAGTGCAAAAGGTGTTAAGGGCAATTCGTCACGTCAGAGGCTTTCAAATCACAGATAAACGGGCAGAGTTCGATTGTTGTGAAAAATCCCTTCCCGTCGAACTGCATCAAGTCCGTGACAATTGTATCCGGCCTAATACCCGGGAGGAAATAAAGGAAACCTTTCAAGCCAACGATTCCTTGTCGCCATTGTGCGATTTGATGGCAAGCTTCCCTGAACTGATTGATCGTTGTGTCTATGAGGGCATCTATTATGCTGGACGCCCTAAGCGGCGGGCACCCGATACAATGGAATATGAATTCGAGGGGCAAGAGCTATTAAAGTGCGCTTATTGCCATGCAGAAGGTGGCATGATGAGCAGCGAACTCGCGAGATTATCAAATTCACAGCAACGTTACAGACAGGGAGTTAAAGAACGTCTCGAATGGCAAATAAGACACGCTAATGGATGCCGCTTCAGGGAATTTCGTAATGATGGTGCCCTGCTGACAGTATGCAACCTCGCCGGCAACGTCATTCCCACACAAATGTACTACATTGCCGATCCA
Source organism: Endozoicomonas sp. (assembly GCA_027942505.1). GTDB lineage: Bacteria > Pseudomonadota > Gammaproteobacteria > Pseudomonadales > Endozoicomonadaceae > Endozoicomonas. Next base: position 1,343 of record JAQFVO010000775.1, read on the forward strand.
GCCTTGGAAACCACAGGTAATAGTGATGATTTCGGTAAGAGCTGCTCCTACACCCGGGTCTTTGTCATGTCTGACATCAGCGAGCAGGAAAGGGGTCAACTGTTTATCTCCCCTGATCAAATCAATAAGTTTATCCATCAACAACGTCTGGAGAACCTCTGTACCCGAACCCGTGAAGATACCAGTGTCCTGACAGCAGTCCTGCAGAACTATGAGCAGATGATTCAGGGGTTAGCTCCCAAGTATCAACGACTCTATGATGACTCAGGGCTGAAAAGGGCGGTCAGCAATTACCGCAGCAAGTTGCTACGGCTCCCCCGGCCGGTAACCCAGTTACAACAGGACGTGCTTGATTTTATGGCAGATGCTGACACCAAGTTACGCGCACTCTATGTCGCCAGCAAGCACCTGACTTACTTACTTCCGTCGACCGGTTGCGCCAATGCAGGGCTCCTGGCCATCCTTACCCCAAAAATCAATGAACTGGTGGCA
>JAQFVO010000908.1 GCA_027942505.1 Endozoicomonas sp.
GTTGACGGCTTAGCCACGTCTTTTTCAGGCATTGCCTGTGCTTCATACGCCAACCTGCCTGCATCGACACTGAGGGCAAACGCCCGCGCCATTTTAACAGGGTCACCAGCTTGTGCGATGGCACTGTTGAGTAACACTGCATCGTACCCAAGCTGCATCGCCAGGGCGGCATGCGACGGTAAACCGATACCCGCATCGACCAGTAACGTGGTATCTGGTAAGCGCTCGCGGATAGTTTTTAACGCATATGGGTTTAATAAACCTTTGCCCGTACCAATAGGCGCTCCCCAGGGCATCAACACTTCACACCCTAAATCCACCAGGCGTTGGCACACTACCAAGTCATCGGTGCAGTACGGCAGCACTTCAAACCCCTCATCCATCAGTATTTTTGTGGCTTCCAATAAACCAATCGGGTCGGGTTGCAGATTGTACTCATCACCAATTAACTCAAGTTTTATCCAGTTTGTGTTAAATACTGCACGACACATTTGAGCCAGCGTTACCGCTTCTTGTACGCTGTGGCAGCCTGCGGTATTAGGCAATACTCTAAGCCCTGTATCTTTAATTAACTGCCAGAAGTCGCTGCCTGCCTCTATGGTTCCCTGACGACGCAACGACACCGTCACCACATCAGCACCAGAGGCTTGAATAGATGCCTGCATTATTGCCGGTGACGGATATAAAGCAGAACCAATTAATAAGCGGCTGGTTAATTCCTGACCATATATCGTAAGTGGCTTATCCATTTAGCCACCCTGAATTGGCGATACTATTTCGACCTGATCACCATCTTTTAATTCATAGCTGTCATAGCCAGAGCGAGGAACAAAGGTTTGATTAACTGCAACGGCAAAATACTCTTGTGTTTTTATATGTTGAAGTAATGATAACAAGCTTAATTTTCTGGCAACTGACTTTTCAGTGCCATTGATAAATAACTTCATCTTGCACTCCACTAATGAATATGCGACAGAGCTGTTTCCACAACTTTTGGTGCCAATAAATAGCCATGTCTGTACAATCCATTGATCATAATGCGATTCCCTCTCTTTTCGACCAATGGGCGATTATCGGGCAGACTTGGTCTTAACCCTGCCCGCATATCAACTATTTCTGCCTCGGCAAAGCCGCTGTGTACGGTATATGCTGATGACAGTAGTTCCATGGCAGAGCGTAAGGTCATTGGCTTGTTCGACTGAGATTCAATTTCCGTCGCACCAACGACAAACTCATGATTTGGCTTTGGCGCAATATAAATAGGATAACGAGGGTGCATCAACCGTACCGGACGATGCAGTGTCACCTCAGGCGCATGCAGACGAACAACCTCACCACGTACGCCACGAAGCCCGTCCAGCGTTGTTTTTGCCCCTAAGCCACGGCAGTCAATAACGTAGTCGTACTCTTGTGTAGACACTGCGTCGGCACTTTTTTCAAAAAAACGTACACTGTCTTTTACCTGTTGATAACTGGCAACATAAAAGGCACGATTATCCAGCTGTCCTTCACAGGGAAGAAATATGCCCTGGTGAAAACGTCCGGCAAGTTCGGGCTCAATGTCCGCAATGCGACTGTCAACAAATTCAGGCTGAATACCATTTAACGCTTTTAAACGACGCCGGAATGACACCAGGTCACCGCGATCCTGCTGATGCGCCACCACTAAACTGCCAGCTTGCTGGAAGAATACCGGGTGATCAAGTTGCTCAATAATGCGCTGCCACATTGGCATGGCCTCAAGGCCCATTTGCGCCAGGTCCTCTTCACACAGTACCGACTCCGCCAGCGGCGCTAACATTGCCGCGGCAACAAAACCTGCACTTTGTTCACCGCTGATTTTACCGGTTTCGTATATATCCAACTGATGCTCATGGTAAAGCGCTAACGCAGCCAGACGACCGGTTAATCCAAAACCAAAGATCGCTATTTTTTTTCGTTGCCTGACCATTTAACACCAAAGTCTGAGAGCCGGAAGAAGGTTTTTTACAAGTGTCTGGTACGACCTACACAACACCTTCTCTCGAACCAACCCACTGATAGATTTCAGCTCCGGATGATTTGAACTCCTCTGATTTCGCTCTCATCCCCGCTTCAATGTCGACCATTTTAATTTCAATGGCATTTGCATCAGAAATATCGACACCCTCCTTTTCAAGACCTTTTGCATAGTCGCGTACTTCCCGAGTGATTTTCATAGAGCAGAACTTTGGCCCGCACATTGAGCAGAAGTGAGCAACTTTACCCGACTCTTTTGGCAGGGTTTCATCGTGATATTCCCGTGCCCTGGTGGGATCAAGGCCCAGGTTAAACTGGTCGTACCAGCGAAACTCAAAACGTGCCTTGGACAAGGCATTATCGCGAATTTGTGCACCCGGATGGCCCTTGGCTAAATCCGCTGCATGGGCTGCTATTTTATAGGTAATCAAGCCTTCCTTGACATCTTCTTTATTGGGTAAGCCAAGGTGTTCTTTCGGCGTTACATAGCACAACATGGCAGTGCCATACCATGCGATCTGGGCCGCTCCGATGGCAGAAGTAAAGTGATCATAACCCGGCGCAATGTCCGTAGTCAGAGGGCCCAGTGTATAGAAAGGTGCTTCGTGACAATGCTCAAGCTGCTCTTCCATATTTTTTTTGATCATGTGCATGGGCACGTGACCCGGGCCTTCAATAAAGACTTGTACATCGTGTTTCCACGCTATTTTGGTAAGCTCACCAAGTGTACGAAGTTCTGAGAATTGAGCTTCATCATTGGCATCAGCCACGGAACCCGGGCGTAGCCCATCACCCAGTGAGAAACTCACATCATACTGTTGCAAAATTTTGCAAATATCTTCGAAGTGCGTGTACAGAAAGTTTTCTTTGTGGTGTGCTAAACACCACTTCGCCATAATCGAGCCACCACGAGAGACAATGCCTGTCACCCGCTTGGCAGTCATTGGTACGTAGCGAAGGAGCACACCCGCGTGAATGGTAAAGTAGTCTACACCCTGCTCAGCCTGCTCGATTAACGTATCGCGGAACACTTCCCAACTGAGATCTTCTGCCACACCGTTTACTTTTTCAAGCGCCTGATAAACAGGCACTGTGCCAATAGGGACCGGTGAATTGCGCACAATCCATTCACGCGTTTCGTGAATGAAACGGCCGGTCGACAGATCCATGACCGTATCGGCACCCCAGCAGGTTGACCATACGAGCTTCTCTACCTCTTCTTCAATGGAGCTGGAAATTGCTGAGTTGCCAATGTTTGAATTTACTTTTACCAGGAAGTTCCGGCCAATAATCATAGGCTCAGACTCTGGATGATTGATATTGTTAGGCAGCACAGCCCGACCACGGGCAATTTCATCGCGCACAAACTCAGGCGTAATAAAATCGGGTAATTGAGCACCGAAAGACTCGCCTTTATGCTGCTGAGCAAGAATTTCCTCACGAAGGCGTTCGCGCCCCATATTTTCACGGATGGCAACGTACTCCATCTCAGGAGTAATCACTCCCTTGCGCGCATAATGCATTTGAGTAACGTTTTTACCCGGTTTCGCGCGGCGAACGGTTGGTAAATTGTCAAACCGTAAATGATCGAGGCCGGCATCAGCCATACGCTGCTGGGTATATTGGGACGTTACCGAAGCCAGCTCCTGCGTGTCATCGCGCGCCTCAATCCAGGCTTGACGAAATCTGGGCAAACCCGCCTGAACATCAATCTCTGCCTCCGGGTCTGAGTACAGTCCTGACGTATCATATATACGTACAGGGTCGTTTTTTTCATAGATTGGATTATCTTCTGTGCCACCAGCCAAGGTGTCAGACAGACTGATTTCAC
>JAQFVO010000912.1 GCA_027942505.1 Endozoicomonas sp.
AAACTTTTGGATGACATGCACCAGCAATGAACGTATTCATCGGCTACCGGTCTACTTGATACTTGTGACTTTTTCAGACTCGTTAAAATGCATGAAATTCAAGGTAATAGCGGGGCGGCTGGCTATCCTGCTGGTTCGAGTTTTGCCATGCTGGAGCAAACGGCCAGTCCCGGGGTGAATCATTTCGGGCGCAGTGTTGCCGTCGCTCCTCAGCCTATCGTGTTGGAGCTTGGCAACCTCGCTCCGCCTGCCTATTCGGAAATTGACCACGCTCCGCCACCGTCCTATCTGGAGGCAACCGGGCAGGTTAACCAACCCCGGGAAGAGGAATCATCCTCAATCGCCGACCAGCGGGAGGATGACTCCGCTGATAAATGCTGGAAAAATTTTAAGGAGCTTTCCCTCAGCCTCATGGCAGGCGGCTGCCTGGCTTTCGCAACCTACATCATTTTTCGGTGAGTGCCTGACTGCTGTGCCGGCAAGGCTGCCCTGTGGCCGCCAGCCTTTTCCTGAGTTGTTTTTTGTGGGTAAATAAGCCTCTTTTCGGGAGGCATTGATGGGTAAAACGTATTTTGTGACCGCAACGGACACTGACGCCGGCAAGACAGTCGTCACCTGCGGACTCCTGGCAGCAGCGCGTGCTCAGGGTTTGACCACTCTGGCGCTAAAGCCTGTTGCCGCTGGCTGTGAGCGAACCGACGAGGGCCTGCGTAACGACGATGCGCTGGCCCTGATGCAGGCCATGACGCTCTCCCTGCCCTACGAACAGGTTAACCCCCTGGCCCTGGAGCCGCCCATTGCGCCCCACATTGCTGCTGACGAGGCCGGAGTGCGCATCACTCTCGACCGGCTGGCAGGTTACTGTCGGGGCGCTTTGCTGACCAGGCACGATCTGGCATTGATCGAAGGCGCCGGCGGCTGGCGAGTACCACTGAATGGCCGGGAGATGCTCACCGGGCTGGCCAGAGAGTTGAACACCCCGGCCATTCTGGTCGTGGGCATGAAACTGGGCTGCATCAGCCATGCGTTACTGACCGTAGAGGCCATCCTGCGTGATGGCGTCAAACTGGCAGGCTGGGTTGCTAACCAGATTACTCCGGAGCTGGATCATTTTGAGGAAAATTTCCTGACCCTGAAAAACCAGATTCCCGCTCCCTGCCTTGGCTCCGTTCCCTTTATGCGCCAACCTAATTCAACGACAGTTGCAGAATATTTAGATATCGGACGACTGACTCTTACCATCTAAACCAATAACAGCCCATTCATGGGCTGGCCAAGAGTGTAAACGGCACTTACTGTGGGCTGAGCAGGTAATCCCTGCTTCGGTCAGACCAATGTCTTATTGATGACTGCACCGTGATGGTTCTGCCAATATTGACATTGCTACCGTCTAACCTTAATTTCAAAACGATCGTTTTTGATAGTGCCAGTGCAGCCAGACGTTGATTTCCACACCATTTTTGTCGACGTGCCGTACCGCACACTCAGGATGAATGGAGTGAGCCTTACTGGGCTGTGAAATCCATAAATACAAGAAGATCAAGGATGCATCATGCCAGACTACAAAGCCCCACTGCGTGATCTGCGTTTCGTGCGCAACGAACTGCTAGGTTACGAAGCACACTACGCCAGCCTGCCCGACGCACAGGATGCCACCCCGGACATGGTGGATGCCATCCTGGAGGAAGGCGCCAAATTCTGCGAGCAAGTCCTCTCCCCCCTTAACCGCATCGGTGATGAACAGGGCTGCACCCTGACCGAAACAGGAGTAACAACCCCCACAGGATTCAAAGAGGCCTACCAGCAATTTGTTGCCGGTGGCTGGCCTTCACTGGCCAGCGATACCGAGTTCGGCGGTCAGGGTTTGCCAGCGTCCCTGGGTTTTGTGCTCAGCGAGATGATGGGCGAGGCTAACTGGTCCTGGGGCATGTATCCGGGCCTGAGCCACGGGGCCATGAATACGCTGGAAACCCACGGCACTCAGGAGCAGAAAGAGACCTATCTGACCCGTCTGATCAGTGGTGAATGGACTGGCACCATGTGCCTCACCGAACCCCACTGCGGCACCGATCTTGGCATGCTGAAAACCCGGGCACAGCCGCAAGAAGACGGCACTTATCGTATTTCTGGCACAAAAATCTTTATCTCGGCCGGAGAGCACGATATGGCCGAAAATATTGTCCACATTGTCCTGGCCCGCCTGCCGGATGCGCCGGCAGGCACCAAGGGAATCTCCCTGTTTATTGTCCCCCGCCATCGCCCCGATGCCCTGAACGACAGCAATGGTGTCAGCTGCGGCTCCCTGGAACACAAGATGGGTATCCACGGTAATGCCACCTGTGTGATGAACTTTGACGAGGCTACCGGTTACCTCCTTGGTGAACCCAACAAAGGCCTCAACGGTATGTTCACCTTTATGAATGCGGCCCGCATCGGCACGGGAATTCAGGGGCTGGCTCACAGTGAAATTGCCTATCAGGGCGCTGTGCGCTACGCCCGGGAACGGCTGCAGATGCGCTCGCTCTCCGGCGCACAGAACCCAGACGGCCCGGCAGACCCGATCATCGTGCACCCCGATGTACGCCGTATGCTGCTCACCATCAAAGCGTTCAGCGAAGGCAACCGGGCACTGGTATATTACACCGCCCAGATCGCCGACTTGCTGAAAAGCCCTGACGAGAAAGTTCGTGAGCAGGCCGATCTGCAGCTGAGTTTTCTCACCCCCATCGTCAAAGCGTTTCTCACCGAGACCGGCTTTGAAGCGGCAAACCTGGGCCTGCAGTGTTTCGGCGGGCACGGTTATATCAGTGAGTGGGGTATGGAGCAGAACGTACGGGACAGCCGCATTGCCATGCTGTACGAAGGCACTACCGGTATTCAGGCGCTGGACCTGCTTGGGCGTAAAGTTCTCTTGACCCAGGGGGCAACCATGCGACCGTTCACCAAGGTGATTCATAAATTCTGCCAGGCACAGGCGGAAAATGCCGCACTTGAAGAGTTTATTGCACCGCTGGCCACCCTCAACAAGGAATGGGGTGAGCTGACTATGGCCATTGGCATGAAAGCCATGGCAAACCGCGAGGAAGTGGGTGCTGCATCAGTGGATTACCTGATGTACTCAGGTTACGCCTGTCTGGCGTATTTCTGGGCAAAAATGGCACACACTGCCCAGCAGGCACTGGCCAGCGGCACCACTGAGGAGGGATTCTACCGGGCCAAAATACAGACGGCACAGTTCTACTATCAGAGGCTGCTGCCAAGAGCGCAGATGCATAAAGCCTGTATTGAGTCCGGTGCTGATAATCTGCTGGCCATGAAGGAAGAAGATTTTGGTGATGTATAACCAAAA
>JAQFVO010000931.1 GCA_027942505.1 Endozoicomonas sp.
TTTCGCGGAAGGTGAAAGAGTTTATAAAAGAACCTATTTCAGAATGAAAAAAAAATTCAGTAAAAAAGAGGCTTCAGAGCTGGCGTCGGTGGCGAGGCAGCAATATCTCCAATCTATGCATTCACCAGAAGACTCAGCTGATGTATCACAGACTTCCCACCCAGCTGAGACAACACTCGATTCTAATAAAAATTCTTAGGTTTCATTGAGTTCTTCAATGAGAGGATGGCCAAGCCATTTAAGTGGACGTTCAAAGGCCACCCTCTACAGTTGTGAAGATGTATGGTTGTTAAGGCTTGGATTCACTAGACGTATGTACCAATCAACTCGTCCGACGGAAAATTATCATTCCATTGACTGGTAGTTACGGACATAAGTTGTATGGCATCGCCACTGCGTTCCCTGGCCGCCAACAAAACCAGATTACTCATTGCCCTCACATCACCTAGACCGGCAGCCTCAGAAAGTAGCGACTTTGCTTCGGAATAATCCTGGTCCAGACAAAGCACTCCGAGGTTTCCCAGTGCAGGGGGATAGTGCTGATCAGCTGAGCGTCGCAACCAGAGCACAGCCCTACGCCGGCTTTTAGCAGCACTCAAATCGGTCAGTCCGTTGAGGTACATCCAGGCCAGATTGCTCTGTGCTGCGGCAAAACCCCGCTTTGCTGATTTCCTGAAAAGGGCATACGCTTTCTGATAGTCCGCTTCAACACCCAGTCCGTGCAGGCACAAATAACCGAGATTATTTTCCCCCTCGTCGCTACCCTGCTCAGCAGACTTGCGGTACCAATGCACTGCCTTGTGCAGATCTTGCTGCACACCCAAGCCGTGCTGGTAAATCCAGCCCAGGTCGTTTTGCGACGACGGGTGGCCCTGCCCGGCACTGCGGGACAGCAGGACAAACGCCTCTTCGTAACTGCGCTCGACAACAACACCTTTCAAGTACAACCGAGCCAGGCAGAGCTGAGCCTCCATACAGCCCGACTCTGCCGCCTGGCGATACAAGGCCATCGCCTTTTTATTACTCTGTTTAACGCCCTGACCCTTAAGATTCATGTGGGCCAGGTTAATCAGTGCGCCGGCAAGTCCTTTTTTAGCTGCTTTGTTGAACCAGCTAACTGCTTTACGATAATCCTGAATAACTCCGAAACCGTTCAGATACATGCAGCCCAGGTTATTTTGTGCAACTGCGGACCCCTTCATGGCCCCCCGTCGGTAAAGGCTCAGAGCCTCAACGTAATCCTGGCGGACGCCGAGGCCATGCTGATACATCCAGCCCAAATCACTCAGTGCAAGCACATGACCTTGTGCCGCTGAGCGGAAAAACAAATCCACGGCCATCTTATAATTTCGTTTTACTCCGGTTCCCTGCTGGTAAGCCCAGCCAAGACGTTCCTGAGCTTCTGGATGATTGGTGGTAGCGCCGTGACTGATCAATTCTGCAACGATATTCCAGTATTGCAGCTTGAGTGCCAGAAGTAGTGGGTTTTTGCGGGTCCTGCTGGAGGTAAAATTTGGATCTAAACCTGTAGCCAGCAGGTACTTCACCTCATCCGGCTTATTAAGTTCAATGGACGACAACAACTCTTTTTTCCCATCAATACTCGTCTTTAAAGACACACTGACTTTCATCAGTAAACCGATTGTACCGTTTCGCGGCCACTATGACGGTGGCTGCTTCACCATCAGCCATTTTAATACCTGCCTGTTCAGTCAGCTTGATCGTTACGCCGTGGTACGCAATCTGAACCTTGCCGACGCCACCATTGACGGTGATCAGTCGCGTCTGGCGGCACTGGCTTGTGAAATGGCTCCGTTTAGCCGTGTTCAGGATATTCGGGCCGACGCATCACGATCAGCAACAAACACTCAGGCGTTTTTCTCAGGCCGACCACCACTGCCGTGATCACCGGCTACCAAAGCAAAGCGTCCAATATCAGTGGCATTGACATCTCTAACTGCTCAGTCAGCACCTCCGGTGATTTTTCCTCAGGCGGCGTCGTGGCAGGTCAGGTTGTTGGCTTGCAAGAGCATATAAACGTCACTGGCAGTCAGGCAGTCTCGCGGGGCCTGCGGTCACACACTGGCATTGGCGCCGGAGAGCTGCGCGGTGAAATCCGCCACATGCTGGTTACTGACAGCCAGACCAGAACCTTCGGCCGCTCAGCCAACGCCGGTACAGGTGCCGGAAAAATGGATTCTGGCAGTAAACTGTCTGACTTTGGCGCCACCAGGTGTAACGCTACTACCCGGGGTGAGACGGCTAGTGTCGGCATCGGTGCGGGCATGGCCGAGGGTAAACTGGATCGCATGACCATGGTCAACTGTAATAGCGAAAGTGCCGGCGAAGATGCTTTTGCCGGCCTTGGTGCCGGGCAATTGGGTCCTCAGGAATACGTTTTCGGTCGGGACCAGATCAACACCCTGGTCTGCGTTGATAGTGAGGTAAACACCGCCGGACCAGGCGCTTTTGCCGGGGTGGCTGCCGGGTCTTTGCGTGGCGAGGCCGGTAACATTGTTTCAGCCCGCTGTAAGGTCTTCACGAGTGGCACTGATGCCGACGCTGGCGTGGGAGCCGGCGATAACCGGGGTCAAATCACTGGCCTGACTTCCGTCAACGACACTGTCGATGCTCGTGGTGGAGGTAAAACCGGTCTGGGCGCTCCTTCCGGCACCGTCAGCCGGGTTACCTCAGTCAATACTCTGGTTGATGATGAGCTGATTGATCAGTCCCGGTTGTGCTTCAGTGCTGATTCGCGCTTTGTCACTAGCGACTGTAAAGTGCTTCCGACACTGCTGGAGCAGCCCCCGGCAAGCTGTCCCTCAACGCCTGTGAATTCTGAGCGCGGTTCGTTCTGGCGCCCCATTGAAATAAACGACATCGAAACATTAAATAGCATCGGCTTGCAGGATTCTTTCCCGTCTGACGCTCACTACATACAGACCAGAGATCTTGATGGCAGCCCCCTGGACAGCGATGGGTCAGCTATTTTTACCGGCCATTACGACGGCCAGAACCATGAGATCCACCATCAGCCGGCATGCCTGTTCAAACATCTGCGCGGTACCGTCAGAAACCTGAACCTGATTGATGCCAGCATCACTGCCCGCGGTGAACCGGCGGGGGTGGTTGCCTGCACCATGGACGACGCTGGTGGGATTGAGGATATTCGTATTGAGCGTTGTCATGTGTTCGGACCAGGTCTAGCTGGCATCGTCAGCGGCGAGCGGCATGGCGCTGACAACGTGGTCGGTCGGGTGCAGATGCACAACGCTTCGGTGGAGACAACCGGATTTGAAGCTCATGCCGGTGGCGTGGCCGGTCGTTGCCGCGGTATCACCCATCAGATCAATATTGACAACTGTCAGGTGATCACCCGTGGCTACCGCGCCTGGGCCGGTGCTGGTGGAGGCCTGGTCAGCGGCAATTTTGATCACCTGACATCCAGATGTACTGAAGTAAAAACCCTTGGTGACCATGCCAAGGCTGGTCTGGGCGCCGGCACCGTCAGCAACGGCTGGCTGGGACCCGTCACCGGGGTGAACAGCACGGTCAGTACTGAGGGTTTTGGTGCTGCGGGCGGCATTGGTGCCGGCTCAGTAGGCTTTAACGGGCGATTAAGAGGCGCCAACGCCCTGAACTGTCGTGTCCTCACCAAAGGTCCATCGGCCCCTGCCGGAGCCGGTGCCGGAAACGTGGGTGTAGAAGGTGGTGC
>JAQFVO010000941.1 GCA_027942505.1 Endozoicomonas sp.
AAAAAAAGCTCAAGATGGAAAATCAGAATACCCACAGCGGTAGAAAACGTGAAACCATTCTCACCGCCCCCAATGAAGACTTGAACCTTTGCTCAATATGCAGGTCAAAGAATTAATTTTCAGGTACGGATGGTTGGTCAGAAATGCTTTCGTGGCTCTTGTCCAGCTCAACCGCTCTTCTGTTAAAACATGACCACACTCAGTTTCTGCAATTTTGACCATGGGAATTAGCAATGAATTACACCGTCAATAACTCGGTGCACAGCTTTAGTACAAGCGGCAGGCATGGCCAGGACGGCGTAAACGGAGCTTCCGGCTCCGATTGGGGCAATAATGGTTGCAAAGGCCAGGATGGCGGACACGGCACCCATGCTTCGGCGTTGACCATCACCCTGAAAGCGGCCGGAGGCAATGCCAAAGTCTGTGCCAATGGTCAAACAACCTCGTTAAAACTCAGCGACAGGAACATCTCAATTGACCTTAAGGCCCGTGGTGGCAATGGCGGCAAAGGTGGCAAAGGTGGCAATGGTGCTAATGGACGTCCTGGCGAAGATGGTAAGGATGCCACAACATTCAGATCGGGCACCAACGGAGAGGGCGGAGGGGACGGAGGGGACGGGGGTTATGGTGGTCATGGTGGCAATGGTGGCAATGGTGGTAACATCACGCTTCGGGTGAGCCCCGACGATGCCGATTTGCTTATGCTCACCAACACTCCCGACATTCAGGGCGGCAAGGGCGGCGTCGGCGGCAATGGCGGCAATGGCGGCAATGGTGGCCCTGGTGGCAAAGGTGGAAGCAGCAAAAGCTGGACCACTGGATCGGGTGATAGCCAGGTAAGTCACTATAAGTCCGGTGGATGGTCTGGACGTGACGGCTGGGGTGGTCGCCGTGGCGAGAAAGCTCAGGACGGTGCTAACGGCAGCCCTGGCTCATTCTGTATCGAAATGGGCACAGAGAGATTTAAAGACCGTTACAATATGTCAGTTCTTTCCTGCAACATGGAAGATGACAACGGCGATGGCATTTTTGAGCCCGGTGAACAGGTTTCAGTGGGTGTTGCCTTGAAAAACAATGGCGGCATGAAACTACCCACCGCACAGGCTACCCGGGTCAGCATAGTTAATAACAGCTGTCTGAGCTTCGACAGCGCCTCCACTATTTATCTGCCCCGGGGATTAGGTGCCGGGAAGAGATATTCGCCAGCAGAGAAACTGCGGTTTTGCATTGCGAAGCGGCACGAGCCCGTCGTTGGCGAGCCGCTGGGGATCGATACCAAGGTCAAATTCCGCGTTACCGTCGAGCGCGTGGAGCGGCACTTTTCACAGGTCGAAGCCCAGTTCAGATCTTTTAAGGTGCAATACCCGGCAAAGCTGAGGAGAGTCAGGCAAGTAGACACCATCTCTCGGGATGAAGAAGCCCTGTTTTCAGTCAGGGCGGACAATATATCCAACGCTGCCCTGGGCAGTGGCAGCGACGGAAAACGCGTTACTACCCTCAAGCTCCGGGTACAGCCCAACGAAACCGCCTCCGGCGTCTGCTTTTTCAGCAAAGAGGGGGAGAATACCCCCGGTGAGTGCGGACTGACAGAGTCGGTAACATACCTGACACCCGGCACCGGAACAACACTCTCCGGCTCGTTGAAATTCATCGATCCTGCCCTGCCCCCCTATTCCCGTCTCAAGCTGTGTGCCTCACTGGAACTGGGCATTTTGGCTGAACCAGACAACGAACAGCACGCCAAACCCGTTCAGCTGCGTGAATTCGAGGTTCAGCTTGCAGATCTCTACGAGCAACAGCAGGCAGACTTTTTACTGATCACCAACGGCAATACCCTGTTGGATGAAATAACATGCTGGCATTCTCTGAGCGATGCGCTAGGGCTTAAGTTCAGCGTCTGGAACAGTTCTCTGTACAACGGCGTCAGTTTTGTGGAACACAAGTTTGCCCCCGGAACAGGCCACCCTTTGGGCAAACCAGCTAACACCGGCGCTGGTCAGCCCTGTTGCTCCCGTGCTGACCAGCATTCACTGATTGATCACTTCCAGAACAAAACTGCGGTATTTCTCAATTACCCTGATCCCAGCGGAAAAACCGCGACCAGTACCTTGCCCAGTATGGAGCTAAATAACTGTACCGGCGTTCCGAACAATTTGAAATGCTACTTTATCGGCAATACGTTGCCCTGTAATCTCGGCGGTATGGAGCTCAATGATGATCTTTACTATCCCAATCCCGAGCAGCTGGAGACGAAAATTGCCAGGAAAAAGCGATTGGTGAACCGGTATCTCCTGTTCTCAAACGCAAAAAAAAGACGGCTGGAAAAAGCGGCCCAAAAACTTGCCAGGAAGTTCGGCAAGAAGCACCCCGGAACCAGAGTGTGTGTCGTTTATAACTACATGAACGAACAACAGCCCAGTAGTTACTGGGCCTGCAAAAAACGCCTGGTAGGGACTATGCAAGTATGCCCCTCTTTTGTCACAAGTAACTACATCTATCGCCATATGCTACCGGGCACCGAAAATCAGCTCGATTCAGTTGCCGCTGGAGACAATGTTTTTGGCCTGCTGAAAAGCCTCACGATGGCCAAAAAAATCGACCTGGTTATTAACAAGATTGAGAATTATACGCACGAGCACAAGGTATTTTTGCGAAGCGCCATTCTGGATGACCTGGTTAATGAGTACTATCTGTTCAGCAAAATCGGCGAATCACTGGACAAAAACGGCATGAAGCGGCACTTAATCCTGCTGCAGGAGGTGGTCAGCGCCAATTTCGAAAACGAGTGCGCTGAACAATTTATTCGGGACTTACTGGTGGAGTTTCGTGCTTTTGCCGGTCGGATGGCTACAAGGAAGAATTTAGTCATCAAGCGTCGGTTGCGCCGGTTAACCATTGCCACCAAAACGATCATTGATGATTTGTTCAGTCGTCTCCATTTTGACAAGAACAGCTGGAAGGCAACCTACAGTCATAAGAAGCGGGATTTTCAGTGGGACCCCAAATACATCTTATGGAAAAACTACCTGCCATCAACCATTAACCCATCACAAGGTTACTTCGGTAAATGTCGTAACTGGGTGCTGGATATGGATCTGCTGAAAGAAGTCCACAATAATCCCAGGCCAAGCACCGTGGTCGAGCAAGGGCATATTTACCACAGCCCGCAGGCACGCTTGCAGGCACTGGAGCAACTGGAGACCTACGGGTCACTCCCGCTAGCTCCATGAGCCGACTACTCTCAACTAAATAACAGGCTTGGCAGATATTGTTGTTCTTGTATCGCGGCATATACTGGCCCTTTGCAGCAAGACAACAAATATCCGCCATCCTGGCAGATAATCAATCTGACACTCCCCGCCTTATCGGGCCGGGCGGGTCGCCGAGGCCGCGCAGGCTGTCTCTTAGTCACAAGTCTTAAATCTTTTCTTGCGCAGTCCAAAAGCAGGATGGCAGGGATAGCCATCTGTCCGGGCATTCACCTCCCTGTGGTGTGGATCCCGTACAGTCCATGTACGGGATGACAGAGGGGGCTCTTTCACCCTTGAGTACAGGGATTGCGCGGACTCCATCTGGCCCGGTTTACCTCCCTGTTCCAATATTTGTGACTAAGAGACAGCTCAAAGGCGGGGATGACGGATAATTGGTATTTTCTCTCTTCTCGCCTTTCACAGCGATTCACGATTATCACCTCTGACATGGACCGGGACTAGAATTTTGATTATCTTGAACCGTTATCCACTCATTTGAGCCGTGATGGAACTCATTTACTGCTGTTATGGATAGCGTATTTTGCCGCATCCGTTGCAGCTATTGAACTCTCACTCCCTTCAATACTCAGACCAGTCATGAGTACTGTCAGTGGTATGATCATGACAATGGACAATTACCTATCCGCCCCGTGTGCAATTTGCCTTGGTGTATTTGAAGGACAGGCAACCGAAGAGTCGGCTCAATTTGCACTGCCATCATCAACACCCCAAGACCCACCAGTCAAACTGTCATGCGGTCATAAATACCATTACAGCTGTATAACTACATGGGCAGCAAGGACACCTCGGTGCCCATTAGACCGCCGTATAATTACAGTCAGTACTCCACCGATAAACCACTATCTGAATCTGCGCAATGAGCTAATCAAGTCGGTTGAAAACAATCAGGTAGAGGAGGTAAAAGAAATTCTGTCAGCTGGCTTAACACCTGGACAACCTCCTGACCCTGACGAGCCAAACGCGTTAACCCTGGCATTGTGGTGTAAACATTGGGCAATAGCCGCAGAGCTACTCAAAGCAGGATGGACTACTGAAGACCAAAAAGCACAGACGAACCTGGGTCGTATGTACCTGAAAGGTCTGGGTGTCAACCAGAATTTTGCCGAGGCTCTGAACTGTTACCGCAAGGCCGCCGACCAGGAAAACCCCCTGGCACAAAATCAGTTAGGCTGGATGTACCATAATGGCCTGGGGGTGGAGCAAGACCTCGCCGTGGCTATGTACTGGTATCAGAAATCCGCCGAGCAAGGAAAAGCCATTGCACAAAACAACTTGGGCAGTATGTACAAGAATGGTGTCGGCGTGAAGTGCGACTACGCCGTGGCCCTGTCCTGGTTCCACAAAGCTGCCAACCAGAAAAACGCTCATGCACTGTGCAACCTCGGCCTGATGTATCACCACGGTCTCGGCGTTGAGCAGAGCTACACCGTGGCACGGTCTTATTACCGCAAGGCTGCCAGGAAGGGGAACGCCGTTGCACAAGCCAACCTAGGCTGGTTGTACTTTAATGGTTATGGCGTCAAGCGCAACTTCGCAAAGGCCCTGTCTTATTTCTGCAAAGCCGCCGATCAGGGAAATACCGTGGCGCTGGCTAACGTAAGCTGGTTGCAAAATCATAACCCGGGATATAGCCATTCCAACGCATCTTTTCAGAGTTGACGCCCAGCTTTGCAAAAGGCAGGTAATATGTGAGTCAACAACTTGCTAAAACCAGGCTCTTTCCTCAAGATGCCAGCCATGCAGTGCTGTTAACGATTCATGTGCCGAGCGCGGGCGCCCCTGATAACGAGGTTACACTTGGGGTTTGTGCAACTCACTTTTTCGTTTTGGCACCTGTGCCCATAGCATTCGTTTCAATCACACCACAAATCATTCGCACACCACCCCCACCCAGGGTCGGGGTATTGGAATAGGTGTCTCCACCCACATGGACCATTAACGAGCGTCCCGACAGATCTGCAAGTTTTAACCGTGGAGCCAGTACCGGCATCGTTGACTGCCCCTGCCCATCAATATAAATCGCTGGCAAATCACCCAGGTGGTTGTTTTCTGTCCAGGGATGACCATGACTGTTGGTATTGCCAGGGTCATAATGCCCACCGGCAGCGCCGCCCAAGACTTTTTTGCCCTTGTCGTCCGTTGATGGGTCACAAGACGGATTGGCATGCACATGGAACCCGTGCATGCCTGAGGCAGCTGGCTTTATTCCGGAGAAATCGGGCGTAAAAACGACACCATAGGTGGTTTCAGTAACACTGACTGTGCCCACAGGGGTATTGGAGCTCAGATCAACCATATCAACCACCAGCTCTGGCGTCATGGCTTTTACCGCCGCCTGATGGTGGTCTTGATGATGCCCGTTGGCGTTAACAACTGCCACATTGATCAACGATGCGGTTAGTGAAAGTGCAGCCAGTAATTTTTTACTCATTATCAAACTACCTTCAGCTGAATCAGGTTGGCGGTGTCAAAACACCGCAGAAAAGCAGGCTCGAACTCGTGAGATCCACATAACTTAGTTCAAAAACCTGATTAACATGAGAATATTGTGCCTGACTCAGTAATTTAGTTCACACAAGTACAATACAAGAGCCGGGAACCTTACTCTGATTTATTGGTCAATTCATAATGACTGGAACAAGCTCAGGCAGACAGTGTTTCCATGAACTTGCTGGATAGGG
This sequence comes from Endozoicomonas sp., assembly GCA_027942505.1. Lineage (GTDB taxonomy): Bacteria > Pseudomonadota > Gammaproteobacteria > Pseudomonadales > Endozoicomonadaceae > Endozoicomonas. The sequence goes on from JAQFVO010000941.1 coordinate 5,954, forward strand.
ATTACCATTTTCCAATCTGAATCACTGAGTGTGACTCTGGTATCGGACTGATGCATCAGTCAGCCGTGTCGAATGCTTTTGTCTTTGTCGGCAACTATCCGCCTCGGTTAACAATGCGGGCGCCAGGATTCAGCATTTTGCCTCAATACCTTTCAAGCATAACCCAGCCAACATTAATAACTCACTAATAAAACTATGTAAAATAGGATCTACTAATGATGACTCCAGTACCAACACAAACCCCGCCGTCACGCCTGAAAGCAACCTACTTTAACGACCGTAAAATATTGGACAAACTGGTCTCTACTGGTGATTTCAGCAGATCAATTTATAAATTGTTAAGTGATTCCTGCGGTCCCGTGACAGTGGTCTGCCATAATGGTTGCCCTGACGGCAGCTGGTCAGGCGACGTCACTGCCAAGTCATTGCCAAACCGGGAGGTCCGCCAGCTCCTGCAAAGTTATCCAATGGGGTCACCTGATGTGGAAGTAAAACTGCTCAAACAGCACGAGGCAACGGGAAAAGGAGAAAAAGCCACCATCATCACTGCTGACATCATGTTTGACATGGCAACCGCTATCGAGCTGCTAAAAAAAGATGGATCCACCCGCCTGATTCAGACCGATCATCACGGCGGCAACGGGAAGAATTTCCTGGAAGCATATAATGCACTTGAACGCGCTGACAGAGCTTTCATTGACGAGGCCATCGAATGTGGACGTCTGGTAGTCAACATTGATACCACAGAATCAGGGGCATCACATATTTGCAAATTGTTGAATAAGGACAAAAGCACTGAACAACTGCAAAAGATGTTTGACTGTGCAACTGAAAGCCAATTGGCATCTTACCGGCAATTTATGAAATCCTACGATCTGACCACAATGAAACCTGGCGCAGTTGAAGAGCAAACGCAGTTTATTGCTGACCAGGTAAAACTTGATTTTGCCAGTAAGGCCATTTTAGAAAAATGCCAGGCAAGCATTACTGACCCGTTTATTCAAAAGCACCTGTTACATTTTCTGATGTGTTACATTTGCGATGGTGCTTTTAATTCCAAATTCCATTTTGCACCATTGGACAGCGATCCACTCCAAGTGGCAGCACCTTCGTTTTTTGATCTTGATGATCCCTCCTACCCGGGTGGCAGAGACGACCCAAACCACAGGATCCTGATGAAAGTGCCAGAAAACACGAAAAAATTTGTAACCAGTGTTTTTGAGCATTGCAAAGATTTCAACAAAATGTTGAAGGAGGTTAATTGCGAAGCTTTCATTTTACAGGTTAATGGTGCTGCCAGAGTATTAAGCAAAGGGAAACCAGTGACCTATAGCGGAGAGCATTTTTTTGCAGCCAATATTACCACCAGAGTCGGCAGATTTGTGCAGACACTGGTCGGCAGTAAACTTCAGGAATACACAGACTGTCAGTACGCAGTGCTGTTTGGTAACAAGTGGAACGTCTCCCTGGCCAGACCCAAGGACTCAACACTGGATCTAACCGATTCCGTGAAACCATGGCTGGAACAAGATCTCATCAAATCCGGCGGTGGTCACCCAGAGGCTGTTGGCATGCAGATGGCTCCGGAGCAATATATCAAATTGCTCGCTTGCTGCCATGAGGCTGGAATACCTTTAGATACTCATCAGCTCAAGATGCTGGGTTTATCGGAATCATCAAAACAGTTGCAAAGTTAAATTGGCACAACGGACACATCGAAGTTGTCGCAAAGCACCTGACCTGAAAAGAAGGCAACCACAAAGGCACAGAGTCACAAAGGAAAAGAAAAACTTTTCTTCGTGCTCTTTGTGGTTCAAAGGCTTTATGCCTAAGTGGGGAGATTATCTCTCCTGAATTCGTACCACAGGCTGATATATGTTTTACGTCACATGCCGTATTATCAGAAAAGAAACCATACCCAAAACCACTGTCCATAAGGTGCTTCGCGTGGCAAATGCAACCGCCACCACCACAACACTGGCCAACAGGTATTGATTATCCATTCCCAGACTGAGCTGTTCCTCTCGAATAAAAACAATCGGTGCAGCAATGGCGGTCAATACCGCCGGAGCTGAGAAACTGAGAAACTGTTGTGCTTTGTCGCTAAGTTTCAGCGGCAGCCACGGCTCCATGAGCAGGAAGCGACTGGCGAATACCAGTGCCGCCACTGAGAAGAGAATAACCCAGGTCACCATTAGCGCTCCCCCCTTGCCCGGGCACAGGCAAAACCAACGAACATGGCCAGCGGCACAGAGATCAGCAAGCCAACCTGTAACTGCATAACCTCACAGATCACTGAACTCACCAGCGCGGTCAGGACACAGACTAGTATTGATGAGTTTTTAATACTCGGGATGACCAGGGCAATAAACGTCGCAGCAATGGCGAAATCCAACCCCAGGGCACCGAGATCATCAATGTTCTTACCGGCAACGATACCGACCAACGTGGCCAGATTCCAGCCAAGGTAAAAACAGAGCCCGCCACCCAAGGTGTACCAGCGGTCAAAATATTTAAGCTGGCCGGGATGAGCAATGGAAAAGAGCTCATCAGTGAGCAGAAAACCCAGTGCCATGCGCCATCTCAGCGGCAGAGAGCTGACCCTGTTGCGCATAACCATGGAGTAGAGAAAGTGACGGGAGGTGATCAGCAAGGCGGAAACCAGAATACTACTCAGACCAACGCCGGCCTGAATCATCCCCATGATAGCCAGCTGCACGGCACCGGCAAAAACAATGCCTGACAGTGCCTGCCCCTGAACCGCATCAAAACCGGACTCAATAGCCAAAGATCCGGTCAGGACCCCCCAGGGCAACACTGCAACGGTCAGGGGGGAAATGGCCACAGCGCCTTTCAAAAAGGAGCGCAGCTTTTGCTGCCAGTTCAGATAGTCAATGGTTTCATTTACGTGCATCACAGCAAAAATTCCTTGTTGACCAGGCTCCAAATGCCGGTCGGGCAGATGGTCGAGAAAAATCAGACTGTCTATCGCGGAGCATTAGTAGTCAACTGGTCCTTTCAAAAACGACCAGAACTCCTCCAAACCCTTGGGTGCACTCCGGGGAAGTTGATTCAACCACCACTGTTTCTGCGCAAACAGATCCACCGCGGCTTTGATCTCTGCAACAGGCAACTGGGAAATCAACGCTTTAAGCTCACCCTCTGTTTCTGGTGGGTTCATCGGATGAACAGATTGCTGGCAATATTTTTGCCAGTGAAAATAGACCGAAAGATGCAAAATTCGATGCTGTGAAAAGGCGTGGTTGATTTCCATTGGCTTTGGATCGGCACCATAACTGAGCAACAGAAACAGTTTGTCGATATCATCGGTAAAGCTCAGCACATGGTCTACGCAAAACGAACCCAGGGGCGTGGGTTTACAAGTAGTATCGTTCGCGTCAGCACCGTGGCGCAACAGAGTCAGCATGGTTTTTAAGGAACCGTAAATGATCGCCGTGACCAGAGGAGCAACTTCATCATCGTCACGAGGATTGAGCTGGTATCCCCGTTTAACAAGTTTTACGATGCAGTCATCCCTGCCAGCGAGAATGTGACCAGACATATCATCTTCTTCAACTGTCGGGTGAAGATCCCCGGCATCTTCGAAAGCACTGGCAAAGACTTCTTCTGATTCAGCTGGTGAGGTGCAATGCAACCGGGCTATCTGACGATCGCCAAGTGATGCTTCCGGGACTGTGTGGTTTTCACCCCAAACCATGGGAGTGCAGCAGGGTTGAAACTCCGGCGCCCAGTCGACAAAACCGGGAGCAACTGCCGGAGGTGACGCTTTGGCAATCTGCATAACTGGAACCAATATTGTGATTATCGACAGTATCCGTCGCGACAGAAACCCCCAGTCCCGGGGCAGTTAGGCAATCCGACGCCTGGCTCCACGCTCCCAAGGTCTTACGCTGACGGCAAGAAGCAACACCCTGCCCGCCTTCGCAACCATTGACGGTCAACGCACCGGATCCAAGTTAGCAGGGGATAGGCAAACACTCAAGGCAACGAGCACAAACTACTCGACGTGATCTGCAGCAACAGCCAACCCCAGTTTATATTGTCATTGGATGATTAAAGTGGCCGCGCAGGTGCAGTTTTACCAATGAGTTGGTAATTATTTTCAAGGCGGCTATTTTTTTGGCAGAGTGTCGAGTTACCCGCGCTGCTTGCAGTGTCGCACCCTAAACGTAGATGAGTTCTACGCAACAGCGAATGATCAGTCTGATTGCTTTTTCTCCGGAAAACATTGAGTACCATCATGAGGAAAAACAAAGTTATGCCAGCCCTTTTAACAACTTTGTTCGTGATGATAACCATGATTTCAACAACGGGTCTGTCGTTTGCCGATGTCGTGGAACGTACCAGTGGGCCCCGGTTATCGGTGATCAGCAGCTCGTTTATCGTGCCACCCAATGAGATGCCCACCCCGTCGTGTCATGCCACCACTGTGGTGGAAACAGCACCCGGTGAGCTGATGGCAGCCTGGTTTGGTGGCAGTCATGAAGGAGCGCAGGATGTACGCATCTGGGGGGCAGCTTATCGTGCTGGGCAGTGGAACCCTGCAGTGCAGTTGACTCAATCCCTGCCAGACAATGCCAACGCACAATGGAATCCGGTTTTGTTTAATCACGATGGTGCACTTTATTTGCACTTCAAAGTGGGTAAATCACCACGTACATGGGAAGGCTATTATCAATTGTCCCATGACCGTGGCATCAGTTGGTCAGCGGCACAGATGCAGCCGTCGGATTATCTCGGTCCCATTCGCAACAAGCCGCTGGTAGTGGCAGGAATGCGTACACTGTACCCATCAAGCACCGAACACCACGGATGGCGAGCACATGTTGAGGTGCATGAAGGGCAGGAGCTGTTTCAGGTCGGTATTCCCGATCCACTTCGCCTGGGCGCTATCCAGCCGGCACTGCTGCATCATTGCAATGGCCTTATCCAGGCCCTTTGTCGTACTCGTTCTGGCGTCATTGGTCAGTCCTTTTCCCGCGATCGCGGTAATAGCTGGTCAGAGTTGGAGCCTACATCACTACCCAATCCTAACTCAGCCATAGATGCAATAACCCTGAGTAATGGTCAGCACCTGCTGGTTTATAACCCTGTGCTGGCTGGCCGTTCTCCGCTGGTAGTGGCGCTTAGCGATGACGGGCGAACTTGGGAGCACCAGCTTACTCTCGAAGATGGTGAGGGTGAGTTCTCTTATCCCACCGTGATCGAAGCAGATAACGGCACCATTCATATCGCCTATACCTGGCAGCGCAGAGCGATTCGCCATGTTGAGATCAGGCAGCACCACAGTGATTGATGGCACGCTCTGGGGACGTTAAGGAATTGTCTCTGAATAATTCCTCTTTTTGCCATGCAGGCACAGAGGATTTGAACCACAAAGCACACAAAGGAAAAGAAAAGCTCTTCTTCGTGTGCTTTGCGGTTTCAATTCAAATCTCTCAATCTGCATCAATCCTCATGTTTATGGGGCTTTTAAGCTTAAGTCAGTGCCATTGATTGAAGAACAACTCCCTGACGCTATTTGTGCTTTCTACTCTTCGTCGTATACGTTCATGTTGATTGTTAACTTCAGGGCAACAAAATCGCCTGGTGTCTCCTCAGGTTTGCTACCACGCAGGCTTCTGCCGTAAGAGAGCCCGTTGCCAAAAATAGCCTTCTCTGCGCCATCTGCAGTGGGTAACGATTGCACCATATTCCCGTCCGCAGAGATAACATCTGCCTCAAAATAGGTCCTTTGTTGGTCATGATACATCGACTGGCAGGTCAGGAGATAACCACCAACACCAAAATAGTGGGGGCTTTCTTTGGTTATTACCACATCCAGTGACGAAAGTTGGAAATAGAGAGTATTTAGATCGGAGAATCTAAAGGTAACACCCCGACATTGAGTCAAGTCTGAACCTTGACGGTGCAGGAATTTGTTGGGAATGATAACGTATAAAAAGGTTTGAGCACTCTCTTTAAGATCACCATAAATACTATATTTAACGCTGCCCCAGTTGTCAGGACCGTAAACAACAATGCCGCTTTTCTTGCCATCTAAGTCGGTTGTGTAGTCGCACCGGGTCAGGATTTTATTATCAAAGAACACCTCAGCCTTGCATAATTTTTCATGCTCAAGCATTTCCC
>JAQFVO010000958.1 GCA_027942505.1 Endozoicomonas sp.
GTGCCGGAAAATCACCTGCTTCAGCGGCGCCCTGCATAGTCAGACAATCACTGACCACCAGACCGGAAAAGCCAAGCCGGTTACGCAGCAAACTCTTCAGCCAGAACGGCGAGAACCCAACCGGGTGCTGATCAATGGCCGGATAGAGAATATGCGCCGGCATCAACGCTGCCACACCACTGGCAATCATAGTCTCAAATGGCTGCATATCAGAACATTCAACTTCGGCCAGATCACGCAAATCCACTGGCAGAGTGATATGAGAGTCATCATCGACATTACCGTGCCCCGGGAAATGTTTGATGACCACCGACATACCCGCTTCGTGCACTCCGTCAATCCACGCTGACGCCAGGCGAGTGACCTGTTCCGGCGTATGACCAAAGGCCCGATCGGCCACGATCTCTGTCCGGCCATGATCAATATCCAGCACCGGCCCGAGGCACAGATCAACGCCACAGGCCATTAGCTCGCTGGCCATCAACCAGCCGGCTTCCCGGGCAACACGACACGGTTCTTTTGACAGGTTGTAAGCCTGTACCGGCGGCAGCCGGGTAAAGCCGGCCTGGAAACGCTGCACCCGTCCACCTTCCTGGTCAACGCAGATCAACAAGTCGTGGCGAATGGCCCGAATGCTATCGGTCAGGGCTATCAGCTGGTCACGGTCGTGATAGTTCCTGGCAAACAGGATAACGCCGGCAACGGCCCGGGAGGCGAGCAACCGCTGTTCCTGTTCAGTCAGTTGTTGTCCTTGCAGATCCATCAGCACGACGCCAGAGTTTTTCACCATTATCTCTCCTTAAGGGGCAGGTGTTATGCCGGTTGAATGGTGACGACAATTCCCTCATTCACCCGGTCAAACAGGTCAATAATGTCGACATTGCGCATCCGAATACAACCGTGGGAATCTGGCTGGCCCATCTGTGCCGTATCCGGTGTACCGTGTATGTAGATGTAGCGGCTGGCTGTGTCGACATCGCCATTCAGATTAAATCCGGGCTCCAGACCAGAGAGCCAGAGAATGCGAGTGAGAATCCAGTCTTTGCGTTCAGGGAATCGGGCGCAAAGCTCGGGAGAGTAGATCTCACCGGTAAAACGGCGTGCCACGAAAACGGAATTCACCGCACAATTGGCACCAATTTTTTCCTTGATCTCATGTCGACCTAGCGGAGTTTGCCAACTCCCTTCACGCTGACCAGTGCCTTTGCTGGCGGTGGAGACCGGGTAGGTCCGTTTTTGGCCGTTGTCTTCGTGCAAAATCATCTGCTGAGAGGCTATATGAACAGTAAGATGCATCGATGCAGCTCTTTAGTAGAAGTTATCAATGCAGATCAGGTATGCGCCCTGAGACCTGCTGCCATGAAAGGTACCATCTTTCGGATAATGTCTTCCAGTTCGTCGTTCACGCCATAATCACTGGCCGCTATCGCCTGCAGTGTTCCGGCCCCAGAGAGCGTGAACACCACCGAGCCAAGCATAAAATAAACCCGCCAGAACACATCAGCCATCGGCAAATCCGGACAGGCCTTAATCAGCAACTGGCGACAAGCCTGACACACGTCAGCACAGCTCTCTTGCAAGTACGCTTTAAGACGCTCCTGTCCCTGACTAAAGGCCAGCGCCACCAGTTTCATGCTGATGGCCAGGTGGCGACCGCGGCCGTCTGCCGTCATCTGATCAACCAGCAAGTGCAGGATACCCTCCAGGTCAACGGTATCCTCGCTGCCCTGAAGCGCCGCCAGCATCTGGGGAAAATTGGTGACAAACGGATCCAGCAACCGGGAAAACATCGCCTGAATCAACGCCTCTTTGGAGCCGAAGTGGTAATTAACCGCCGCCAGGTTGACCTCCGCCTTGCTGGTGATGGAGCGCAGCGACGTTTCGGCAAAACCATTGCTGGCAAACAACTGCTCGGCAGCGTCCAGAATTCTGTCTGCCGTTGCAGGCTGTGACATGAACAAACTCCCCTCAAGAGGCT
>JAQFVO010000963.1 GCA_027942505.1 Endozoicomonas sp.
AAGGGCGTTTGACTGCATACCTGGCATTTTTTTTCATTAACCGGATTCTCAAGGTATTGGGTAATGCAGCCAAGGTGATAGGTGTGAGGTTCTGGCTGGCAAGAAGTCTTGACGACTGCCTTGTCAACGGGTCGGTCGCTGAATTCCCCCCGGGCGCTATCTTCTCCCGGGCAAAGGGGGCAACGGGAGATGGTAAAAATACAATTTGTCGGAGTCATAATACTACCGTTTAGTGGTCGTTAGATTATCATTCCCCGGCCATACACGATGTATAGTGACTTAATGGGAACCTCAGGCAATGATGTTGTTTGGACCAACAGATCAGATAAAAGTTCACAAGATAAAGGTCCGTTCAAACCTTATAAAAATGTTGGCTCTTAAGGGGACCTGTAAATTGAGTCATTTTCAGGAAGAAACGCGACCGCCGAAAACTTCTGTAAGTTTTTAGATGCGAGTAAAAAAATAACAGATGACTCGGCAGATGCTTTTCCTGTCAAAAACCACCCAAATTTCAGTACAGTTTCTCAGCGATTCCCACTCAATTGATCATGGCCAGCAAGATCAAGGCCTTCAGGAGCCTGTCCGAGAACAGACTGCCCTATGCGACAACTGCTCTCCTGCCAGCTCCTGCATCCATGCAGTCGCGCGGTTGCGATAAATTGGTCTAATAATTGCTGCTTCTTTGTCAAACAGACCCACTATTCTCCTCAGAAGCAGAAATTTTTATCCTCAATTTCTGGCAATCCTCGCCACGGACCCTATTCTCGGACAGACTCCTGGTATTTGCAGTACTCATCTTGTTCAACCATTGATAATGGTATCGAAGCTTTATTGTGTCTGTTCAGGCCGCTGGAGTCCGGTGACAGCATTGTTCTTCTCTGCCCGGAACAAAGAAATCGAAAAAATTGTTCAAAGCTATCCCTATGGAGTTATTATGGAAAGTTCTGCCAACGCCTTAAATCCTCCCCCTTACACAGTCCTTGATTGCAACGATCCCGAGGGGAAGTTCGCGACTGATGTAGGCCGGATGATCACATCACGTTGCCGCAATCCCGAGGGTACCGTTGATCCCAATATGTTACGCCGCATTTTGCATATGGTGGTCACTGTAGTCGGGAATGAAACAGGGGTGCTACTTTCTGTTGCCACAACCCCAGCAATTAGCAGTCCACCCAACGATAACCCGAGAAATCCGCATGAGTGGAATTGGGCAGTGTGGGCAAGGCGCCATCTTCCCGAGAGAGGCATGGGGGACATGAAACTCAGTAAACAGATGAAAATTTGTAATATTCTCGGCGGGAATGTGGGCAGGGATTACATTAAGATAAACTCTCTTTTACAGCATGAACTGCATAAAGGGGAAGCACTCATACAACTTGACAGCTGCTTAGTGAAAAATATCGTTCAATCAGAAAAATCTTGCAGCGAAATTTTCTACAAACTTTTTAGTAATCTTTCGAATTGTTATTACAATCCTACAGGGATGATCATGGCCGCGATTAAATCGGGCTATCTACCCAGAGAAGACATTGTGAAGCTTCATAATTTACCTGTTTAAACGCAATATTCGATTGTTGAGCCGATCTAAAAAGGCATGACAGACCTCCTTTTCTGCTATTAGAAACAGTCGTTAACAAGTAAGGAGATCAGTCATCCCTGTTAGTTTATCTCTACTGCTGCAATTTGTCGGGCTCATAATTCCTCCGTCAGAGGGTCATTGAATAATCATTCCCGGACCATGCACGACAAATGATGACTCAGCAGGGGCGGTAAGCAAGGACGGGCATTCGACCAACAGATCACAAAAAATTTCACAAGATAAAGGCTCATTCCTTGTGGCGGCTTCCCATCTTCATAGCAAAACGAGGGCTTTTCATGGATTTGCAGTAACCGGAACTTAGCCAGATACCACTGGTCCAAGGGTGAGTTGTGTTTTCTTCTCTGGTATCGGGCTCATAAGAAACCCACAGGAGGCTGTTAAATATGGCCGAATTCCCCGACTAACCGTCATCCGCGCTGAGGAGGGGATCTTGAGGGTGTTGTACAGGGGCTTGAATCACGACTCTTCTCACTTTCCATCATTCCTGTGAAGGAGAGAATCGACTACAAGACGCCCCCGCCTTCTTGAAGATGATGGGTCCGGAAAATTATTCAGGATTATTCTGTGTCACAATGGAGTTATTATGGAAACCTATGCTAGGGCTTCAGATCCTCTCGCTTACTCAATCCTTGATAACCACGATCCAGAAACAAAGTTTGCGACGGATGCGAGCCGGATGATCACAGCACATTGCCGCAACTCTGAGGGGTTTGTTAAGCCCGAGAAGTTACGCCGCATTTTGGATATGGTTATCAATTTGGTCGGGAATGAAACAGGGGTACTGCCTACGGTTGCGACAACACCAGCAATTAGTGATCCACCCAACGATAATCCGAGAAATCCACATGAGTGGGATTGGGCCACATGTTCAAGACTTCATCTTAAACAGAAAGGTGGTTCTTCCTCATTTTGAGTGGGTGATTAGTGTATACTAATCACCCACTCAAACAGGGGAAGCTCCCTTGTATTCCCGCCCGATTGGGCAAGGGTTTACGACGATTTTGGCTAACACCTCTTGGGGTCTTCACTGAAATTTCAGTCTCACTTCTTGCTTTACTCAAGCGTCAGATTTCTTTCAGTTTCTGAATCGAAAATATGGCAAACTTCGGTATTCAATGTGAAGCGCATTGTCCGGCCAATATCGGCTGTAGTTATGGTTTGATCGTTCACTCGAGCAATCATCTCATTAGCGCCCACTTTGAAATAGAGGTATTTCTCATTCCCCATATTCTCGATAACCGTCAACACACCTTCGACCGTATTAAACATATCATCGTCATTTGCCAGGGAGATATGCTCCGGGCGAATACCAAAGTAAACGGATTTATCAATCTGGTCTTGCAACAAAACCTGTTTAGCTTTTGGGATAAAGCACTTTACCTCTGGTGCAAGCTCAACAAAAAGTCCCGCATCTGATTTACGGATAACCGTTTTTACCAGGTTCATAGAAGGTGAACCGATAAAACCAGCAACAAATTTGTTGGCAGGGTAATTGTACAGGTTGGCAGGGGTATCAACCTGCATAATCTCACCCTGGTTGAGTACACAGATACGGTCACCCAATGTCAGTGCTTCTGTCTGATCATGGGTAACGTAAATCATGGTGGCAGGATTGCCTTCCTCTTTCAGCCGCTGATGCAGCTGGGCAATTTTTACCCGCATGGAAACACGCAGCTTGGCGTCCAGGTTTGACAGTGGCTCATCAAATAAAAATACGTCAGGCTTGCGCACAATGGCCCGACCAACAGCAACCCGCTGTCGTTGGCCTCCGGACATCTCTTTTGGCTTGCGGTCCAGAAGGTCGGTAATTTCCAGTTTTTCTGCCGCTTCTTCGACAGCCTGGCGAATCTCCTCTTTGGACTTTTTCTGCATTTTCAGGCCAAAAGCCATATTGTCAAAAACGGTTTTATGGGGATAAAGTGCATAGTTCTGGAATACCATGGCAATACCCCGGTCTTTGGGAGGCAGGTCATTGACTACCTGGTCACCGATCCGGATTTCACCGTCAGTGATGCTTTCCAGCCCGGCAATCATGCGCAACGTGGTGGATTTTGCACAACCGGACGGACCAACGAACACCATAAACTCGCCGTCATGGATTTCAAGGTCAATACCATGAACTGCTTTAAATCCATTGTCGTATTTCTTTTCAACGCTTTTTAAGCTTACGTTAGCCATCCGGTGATTCCGCAAATAATCTTCTAGGTAACAGTTGCTGCAATTTATTCAGCGCATTGGGCAATCGCAGCCAGCATCGGCTTGCCGTCAGCATCAACCTGGAAGCCCCAGACATAGCGGCCGGATTCGTTGAAGCTGATGCGGGTATCTTTCATAAAACCACCACGAACCAACTTACCTTCTTGTCCGACATTCAAACGGCCGCCACTCACTGTGAATTGTGGCTTCCAACCCATGCTGGCAAACTGGAAGTTCACCGGACCCGCCTCATTATCCATGATTACCTGATAAATGCCGTCGCCCTTATAAGACATACGACGATGCTCCTGGTGCATCCACTGACCATCGGAGAATGTACCAGTAACGTACATGGGTGGGCGAATCGGGCCACTGCCGGTAACATCAGGCAAATTACAGCTGGCTACGGGGCTGGTACTGACCACTGAGACAGAAGCCGCATCATTAGCAGGGTTTCCGGCGCAACCAGCCAGAGTGGCAGCAAGGGTAAGGGTTGCTAAAGCTTTGGTTTTCATGGTAACTCCATAGCGACAGTGACCGGTCGCCAAAGTAGATAAATAATAAGGAAGTGTTGGGTTTTATCTAAAATGTAGTTTCTGTCGTATTTTTCCGAACCAACCCTCTCTGCCGTGTGCTTCATGCTCTGGTTTTGGCGATTTAACGCTCTGGGTCAGAATCGTTGGAAGTTTACCTTTTGACAGGGCATTGAGCGTAGCCAGTGATTTCATATATTGTTGCGCATCTCTGGCAGGATAACCGAACAGCTTGCTGCGCGGTGGACAGGAACGACTGACACCTGACTTGCCTTGAATCACCGTGCCATCACCAATATTAAGATGACCAGCAATGGCACTCTGCCCATGCACAGTAACCCGATTACCAATAACAGTATGGCCGGCAACACCGGATTGTGAAATGATCAGGCAGTGCTGACCTATACGACAGTCGTGGCCAATCTGGCAAAGGTTGTCAATTTTGCTGCCCCGGCCAATGACGGTGTCTCCCAAGGTGCCCCGGTCGATGGTGTTGTTACAGCCAATGTCCACATTATCTTCGATAATGACCCGTCCGATACTTTCCAGCCGTTCATAGTCACCAGCACTATTGAGCATGTACTCGAAGCTGAAATTACCGATGGAATTATTGGAGTCGATGGTCACATTATTGCCGATCACCGTCCCTTCCTTAATGACGGTATTGGCATGTATGGCAACATTATCACCAATCACTGCACCATTATGAATGCGAACACCCGGCATAAAATGGCAATCCTTGCCGATGCGGGCATGTTTGCCAATGAATACACCCGGAATAGTGGACACATTCTCCTGATCCAACAGGTGGTATTTTTCAGCTTTGTAGTAACGCAACAGATGGTTAAGCAGAGTAACATCCAATGCGTCAATCACTATTTTTGCCGGTGCCTTGATATTGCCTATGGCTGCAGGTCCGACCACAATGGCTGCTTGGCAATGATCAATAAACTTGAGGTCATGTTTGGAGAGCACAATAGCCAGAGCATCCGGCCTGCTGGCCGATACCGGGCAGATACTGTTTACTGTGATGTTGCCATCACCAAACAGACGACCATGAAGTTGTTGAGCAATATCAAGAGCGTTAAGCATGGGATTTACACTACATCAAAACCTGTAAAGAGCATGGGCGTAGAACTTGTGGTTATCCACTTTTTTGCTGGCCCCTGCTTTTTCCGGATCATTGGTGGTTTCTT
>JAQFVO010001008.1 GCA_027942505.1 Endozoicomonas sp.
TGCACACGGGGAGTCTTTAACCACAACTGAACAATTGAGTAGTTCGATGGATCTCCCTGGCAAACATCCTTTTTTTAATGTCGGTTTTCATGAACCAACGGGGCTTTCGTTTCAAGATGATACATCAGATCCTCAATTGCACCATCAAGGCATGTCTGTTCAAACCCTGAACTCGTCTTTTCCTCCTTATTTTAGCCAGTCGGCGGCAGACCAAAATAATGCTGATTCAGTTCATCCATTGACAGGATTTCGTATTACATCTCTAACGCAACCTGTTTCTAACGGTGTTCATAAATCAGATATTCCTACTATTCCAGTGTCAGATATGGGTGACTATGTACCGAAGAATTCTGTTGAATCCGTTGATGATGCGTCACTCATAATATCGAGCAGTTATCACTGTGTTCAGTCATCTTTATCAGGAAACGAACCTGGTATAAGGGATCGAACACCGGTGAACCGTTTGAATTCGGAGCATCACTTAACTAATCTCCCTGCCGAACTTGCTGACCCACAAGATTCACGACCAGTTGCTGTAACTAACCCGCCAAACCTGCAACAAGCCACAAGTGGCAGTCCAGTGAACTCAACTAAAATCGTTGCCGATAAATCTTCACAAGCTGAACGCCGAAGGGAGTATCAAAGGGCGTATCAAAGGGAGTATCAAAGGGAGCGTCGTAAAAATCCTGCTTACGTAGAGCGCGATAACGCGTGCCGAAGGGCGCGCTACAAGAATGATCCCGTTTTCGCAGAGCGCCTAAGAAAGTATCAAAGAGAGTATCAAAGAAAGTATCAAAGAGAGTATCAAAGAGAGTATCAAAGAGAGTATCAAAGGGAACGTCGTAAAAATCCTGCTTACATAGAGCGCAAAAAGGTGTGCCGAATGGAGCGTCGTAAAGATCCTGATTACGTAGAGCACGAAAGGAAGCGCCAAAGGGAGGCCTACCGTAATAATCCCGCCTTTGCACAGCGCCAAAAGACGCGAAAAAATGAGCGCTACAAGAGCGATCCTGTATTCGCAGAGCGCAGAAGGAAAATCGAAAGGGAGCGTCAACGTAACAATCCCTTTTCGGCACAGCGCAAAAAAGAGCGCTATAAGAATAATCCCGTTTACGCAGAGAGCCTAAGAATTCACAATCGAGTGTACGCTAGAATGAAAAAAAAAGTTGGCAAGGAAAAAGCGTCAAAGCTGGCTATCACTGCAAGGAAGGAATACCTCCAATCAGTCATCTGTCCGGGGGATTCAGGTAATTTACCAAAGAACTCCACCTCAGCTGAAACAACACAGAATGCTAATGAAAATTCAGATACACTCGGGAACGAGTCTGATACCAGGGAGCCAGCATCAGCGAACCGTTTGAATCCAGACTACCACTTAACTACTATTCCTGCCGAACCTGCTAACCCACAAGATTCACGACCAGTTACCATAGCCAGCCCGATACAGGAAAACTTACCATCATCCATTTCTGAGTCGCCCGATGGTGTGCAAGCTTCTGGTGCTGCTGGTAAATTCTTTACCTCTCCTCCTAAACCACTGCCAATTACCACTCATGATTCTAAAGAGCTTTGCCAGGATGAGGCCTCTGAAATTTCCGTAAAACCGAAAAAAACCGGCAGTGGCAGTGAATTAGAAATAAAAATTGTGCGAGTATGGAGTATGACTAATGAAGAAGGTTCTCACTTTTTCAATAACCACCATTCTAACATAGAAACCAGTCTGATCATTCAGGCTGATAACTCAGGTAATGAGTTTGTGCGTAGGTGCGTTACTCAAAAGAACGCTACGACGAGACGCCAGCCCATCCAGCAGCCACATAAGTGCAACCAATGCGATAAGGCCTATGCCTATATGAGTTATCTGAAAAGGCACCAGACCATTCACTCAGATGCAAAGCCATATAAATGCAGGCAATGTAATACACGCTTTGCACGAAAGGATTATCTGAAAAGGCACCAGATTATCCACACAGAACGCAAACCATACAAGTGCAAGCAATGTGATAAACGCTTTGCACGAAAATATTATCTGAAATCGCACCAGATTATCCACACAGAACGCAAACCATATAAGTGCAAGCAATGTGATCAACGCTTTGCGCAAAAACGATATCTGGCAGCACACCAGGATGTCCACGCGGGTAAAAGCCTTATGAGTGCAAACAGTGCAGCAAAGTCTTTGGCCTTAGAAAACTCTCAGGGTAGACATTAACGAATGATGAAGCAGTGAGGGTGAGATCGGGGGAAGGTCTTCAGGTCGCATGGGAGTCAGCTCTCTTTACTTATCTGAGTCATTGTCAGTTCCTGGGACATTTGCCTGATATTAATAGCCACATTACCAGTGATCTGGCCACCAGGCACCCGCTGTCGAAAAGCTTTATATCGCTAATTTAAATAGCCATAGCAAATATATATGCATTATTTGTATAAATATTGACAGATTATTATGAGAGGAACTATCGATGCACACCAGGAGTCTTTAACCACAACTGAACAATTGAGTAATTCGATGGATCTCCCTGGCAAACATCCTTTTTTTAGGGTCAGTTTTGATGGACCAACAAGGCTTTCGTTTCAAGATGCATCAGATCCTCAGTTGCACCGTCGAGGCATGCCTGTTGAAACCCTGGAATGTACTTGTCCTCTTTATCTTAGCCAGTCGGCGGCATACCGGAATCATGCTGATTCAGTTCATCCATTGACAGGATTTCGTATTACATCCCTAGGGCGACCTGTTTTTAACGTTTTTCATATACCAGATATTCCCACACTTCCGGTATCATATTTTGTAAAATATGTGCCTGAGAATTCTGTTCAATCCATTGATGATACGTCACTCATAGCATCAGGCAGTTGTCACTGCGCTCAGTCATCCTTGTCAGGAAGAGAACCTGGTGTAAGAGATCCAACACCAGTGAACCGATTGAATTCGGACCATCACTTAACAAATCTTCCTGCCGAAGTAACTAAACCACAAGATTCACGACCAGTTGCTGTAGCTAACCCGTCAAACCTGCAGCAGGCTACAAGTAAAAATCCAGTGAACTCAACAAAAATTGTTGCCGATAAATCGTTACAAGATAAGCGGCGAAGGGATCGTCGAAGGCAACGCTACCAGAATGATCCCGTTTACGCAGAGCGTGCAAGGGAGTGCCTTAGGAGCTTCCGTAAAAATCCTGCCTGCGCAGAGCGCATAAGGAAGCGCCGAAGGGAGCGTGAAAGGGAGCGTCGTAAAGATCCTGAATAC
>JAQFVO010001017.1 GCA_027942505.1 Endozoicomonas sp.
ACTCCCATGCCTTGCGTGGGAGTCGGTGTGTCCGGAGATTCGATGCCTGCCAAACGTCTTGCCCAGTGGTTAGCCTGGATGGAAGAGACCCGTCCTGAACATGAGATCGATTTTGGCCTGGAACGCATTCGCCAGGTGGGTGAGCGACTCGCTCTGCTTAAGCCAGCACCGTTTACCATCACGGTCGGCGGCACCAATGGTAAAGGCTCGACGCTGGCGGTTCTGGAAGCGATTTTGCTGGCTGCCGGTTACAAGGTGGGGCTGTTTACTTCACCCCATTTCCTGCACTTCAACGAGCGTATCCGCATCAATGGTGAGCAGGTGAGCGATGATTGGCTGTGCGATGCCTTTGACAAAATCAACAAGGGGCGCCAGACCACCTGGCTGACCTATTTTGAATTTGCCACTCTGGCCGCTGTTGAGTGCTTTGTGCGTGCCGAGGTGGATATCGCTCTGATGGAGGTAGGCCTTGGCGGACGGTTGGACGCCACCAATGCCATCGATCCGGATCTGGCCATTATCACCACCGTGGGGCTGGATCACCAGGAGTATCTGGGTTTTAGCATTGAGGCGATTGCCAGGGAGAAAGCCGGTATATTCCGCCGTGCCAGGCCGGCCATATACGGCGCTGATCAGCTGCCGGCAGCAATAGCGCAGATGGCTGCGCGCCTTGGCAGCACGCTGTACTGTCGGGGTGATCAGTTCGACCTGACCAGAGGGGAGGGCTTATGGGCGTGGCAAGGTGTTGATGGTCACGGGCGCGCAGTAACACTGAGTGATCTGCCTGTACCAGCTGTGGTGCTAGACAATGCCGCCACCGCATTACAGGCCCTGCAGTTACTGCCGGCAGCTGTTACTGCCGACGCGGTAGCTACCGGGCTTACCCGGGTGGCGGTGACCGGACGGTTTCAGAAAATGATGTTAGCCAATTCCCGGGGGAATCCCATTGAGGTACGCCTGGATGTGGCCCATAACCCCCAGGCAGCGCAGATGTTACATCAGCGACTGAACGAGTTTCCGGTAGAGGGCAGCACCCGTGCCGTGGTCGCCATGTGCAAAGACAAGGATTATATGGGCGTGGTCGAGTGTCTGGCTGATCTCGTTGACCAGTGGTACCTGGCACAGTTTGACTCACCCAGGGCGTTACCGGTTGAGGAATTTACTCATAAGATGGCAGCCAGAGAGTATGTGGTAACCGGTTATCAGGATGTCACTGAGGCACTGAATCAGGCGCTGGCCAGTTCGCAGCCCGGTGACCGGGTTCTGGTTACGGGTTCATTTATGACGGTGTGTGCCGTTTTGGCCAGTTAGGATTATCTCATCCTTATTCTTGTAGGCCTGTCTGGAATTCACTTAAGATGCATGGAATAGTCATCTGCTGGGTGCAGCGGAGCGTTTTCTTCTCAGGAGTGTACCTTGGGCGAAGGATTGAAAAAAAGACTGCTTGGTGCCGCGGTATTACTGGGGCTATTGATTATACTGGCACCGGCACTGTTTCGGGGCGGAAGCAATCACCCGCTGGTGGTGGGTGAATTGTCGCAGGACACGCAGTTACAACCGCCACCTGTACCTGATTTTGTTGACCATCTCGATGTGCCGCCCGAGGTTGTCACCGTCATGCCTGCATTCGAGGAGAGTCTGCCTTTACCCGAAGAGAGTGTGCCTATACCCGAAGAGAGTGTGCCGGTGGCAGCAAAGGATGATGCGCCAGAAAGTGCCGTGCCGGATGTCGGAGTGGACGACAAAGGGCATCTAAAAGCCTGGACCCTGCAGCTGGCCACCTTTGCCAGCAAAGACAATGCCCGCAAGCTTGAGCAGAAGTTAAAGAGTGACGGTTATAGCGCCTATCAGAAAACATTTGTTAATTCCAGGGGTAAGAGTTTTTACCGGGTTTTCATTGGCCC
>JAQFVO010001021.1 GCA_027942505.1 Endozoicomonas sp.
GTCGATTGCAGAAACAGGCTGAGCAAACCGGTGAAATGCAAACAGCACCTGAGACGGTAGTGAGAGATTGTGCTTACAGAGAGCGTCCTGGTGTTGCTGCATATCCATTACCGTCATATGGATATGCGACACCAGCTCCCAAAAGCAGGACAGCGGATTAATAACAGCGCGTAGCGCAGGAGAGTCAGCAAAAAAACCGACCGTGGTATGCCGCGCATAGGGGTTGGATATGACGCTATCGACAGTAACATCATTCTGGCCGCTGTAGCGACTGAGTAATAGGACAAACGCGCCTGACATGATGCTATAAAGACACTGTTTTTCATTGCCTGCGAGCTGTTTCAGTTGTTCGGATAGTACCCTTGTCAGAGTGAAATGACAGTAGCTGTACCGGTTATTTGTGCGCTGCTGCCTGGGATAATCCGATGTCAGAACGAGCTGCTCAGACTCTTGCGGACGCTGTTGGTCCTTGCTGCAAGCAGGGCTTTTCTGTATGTCGTACATTTTTTTTCTTTCGAAGGAGGGGGCAGTTACCAATATTGAGGATCTGTCTGGTAATAACTTTCTGTGTTAATCAGGCTTTTAACAGACCGCTAGCTGCCTCCCGCAAAATCACAGACGGTTCAGGGTTTTCCGGGCAGCGAGTAGCCTTCTGAAATATGGAAGTTATTTAAAGACAGCACCAAGGCCAACGATCGCGCAAAATGCTAGTAGAGTTCAGTAATTTATCAAGATCAGATGTTCACGTCTTAAGTGAGGTTGAACACGCTGCTGAAAATCAACCATGTGTCCCAGATGGGTGGTAATTACCCTACAGCCGTCATCCTTGCACATTTCAGGACGCTACCCGCTACCCGCAAAAGCCTAACCATTTCTGCATTCCTGACTCACCACAGACTCCGATCACTGTCATCCTGTACGTGGACTGTACAGGATCCACCCCACAGGGAGGTGAATGCCCGGATAGATGGCTATCCCTGCCAGGTGGGTTCCGTACAATCCCTAGACGGAATGACAGCACAGTGACTTGCCTTTTGTGACACCCTTTTGTGGGGCTGTTTCTTAGTCACAAGTCTTAAATCACTTCTTGCGCGGTCCATTTACGGGATGACAGAGAGAGGGGGCTCTTTCACCGTTGTGTACAGGGATTAACGGCTTCCAGCCGGTGCAACCAACGCAGATCAATGGCGGCTTCATGCAAGTGGCTAACCAGCAGTAGATCACCAGCTTGTCCTATACGAGCGTGTTGCAAAGCTCCACAGTAATCTGCCCTGACAGGCGTTCTATCGATAGCATTGCCGGATCCCGGGAGTTCCGGGTATCAGTTCGGCGTTTGTTTCAGGTAACTGATCAGTTTGTGTCTGCCACGAAAAGACGCGATCACTGAGTAAAAGTGCTCATTTTCCATCTCAAACTCTCTGGTATCGACGAAATGCTCACAATTCTGTCCAATTTTGTCCAAAATTCTGGTCATCAGAAGGTCAGAGCCACCCTTGCTGTCGACCCGGATCTTAAAAAAACTCCCTTCATCTTCAATCTCGATAATGCGCAGTGCGCCATCATGATTGAATCGCTTGTTGAGCAATGGTTGATATTTCACTGTACTGACATCTACTGTGGATAGCTTAGGTGCTGGCTCCGGGGTTTCTGAACTGTCTTCCAGGCTCCTTTTTTTCCCAACAGGGTGCTGGTCAGAGGATTCGTCGGAGGAGGATGTGTCAAGTATTTCATGGCTTTTCAAAGGTTCAAGGTCACTGTCATTACCGGATGAGTCGTACAATGAATCAGAGAGTGTGTCAGAGAATGGTGAGTCGGGGGATGCCTCAGAGGAAGTTGTTTCAGAGAATGCTGTGTCAGGGGATGTAGAGGTAGAGGATGTAGTACCAGTTCTGCCAGAGGAAGTTCTGCCAGAGGATTCTGTGTCAGAGGATGTATCAGAGGATGTGTCAGAAAAATTGTCAGGGGAATCGGTCGGGGTACTGTTGCCATAGACTTTTAACGGGCCATCGGCCTCAAGATACTGCCCATCCTTGATCGTTGCCTCGACCAGTCGGTTGTCCAATCCTTCAACGATGGCGATGTAACCAGGTCTGTCAAAGAAAAATTCCGAATAGCCCCTCCTGGAACCGGCCGAACGCGTGATTTCGTAGAGGACGCTGGCCACTGAGCCATCAACACCCTCTTCGCCCAGAGAGACTTTGAGTGCGTTGCTAATACCGATATAGTCATCGGGATTCAGTCTCAGCTCGCAGAGTTCTTCGGCTGTGAGTTTTATACCCAGTAAACTGCCCAGTTTGTTCAGTAATTGGTCCTCGGTGCAGTCAATTTTGATCTTTGGAATGCGCAGTCTTAACTTTTCTGGCCATGCTTCGGCCAGACGGTTGAGCAAAACAGTAATCGTGTCGTTATCCAACTCGTCAATGCTGGTCAACAGCGGGTCACTCGGTTGGATGGCAACAAACCGCAGCGACAGGTTGCCGTCCGGTATGAAATCCTTGGCAATGGCCCTGAAATCGCCGTATTCCGCACTTGGCACA
>JAQFVO010001032.1 GCA_027942505.1 Endozoicomonas sp.
TTTTTTTGGGGGCTTCAGCTGCCTTCCTCAGAACCGTTTTCGCAGGAGGGGCTTTTACTGGTGCCACCTGAGTGGGTAAGGTCAGTGATATGGCGAGCTCTTTCAGAATCGGCTCGAAGGGAATTGAGCGCGGAGCCTCGTAATTGTTCAGATTATCGTTCATGCGTTGTAGATCTTCTATGGGGAGTCTACTCTCCCCGACCATTTTTTCGAGCCCATTGGCAAACTGCTGACGAAATTTTGCCTTATCACCGACTGGGAGGTCCTTGGCAAAGAAGTCCGCCAGGGCTGTGGTGTCAGGCAGTGCTGGTTGACGGCTTTTGAGATACTCAACGGCGGTTTTGAGCGCAGTTTGTTGCAGGGTTTTGTTACGAACTGGGCGGGAAGAGAATTGTATTTTTTTAAGGGAGTTTTCCAGCGCCTGCTGCCCACTGTGGAAGTATTTGCCCTGGTTGATAACGTCTTTGGCCTCGTGGATACCGGTAAGCTCAGCTGCACGATCCTGGATAAGGTTGTAACAATTAGTAATTTTGGTGTCTCGACCTTTAGCCAGCGATTGCATTGAATTTTTCAGGGTTTGCACATCATCAAGATTGTCAGCATTGACGAGCAACATGTTCAGTCCAATTTTATTGTCATTTCTGGTCAGGTTTTGCCCTGTTTCCTGCCAAGTCTGGGCAATGACATTGCGAAGTTGTGCCGCATCCGGGGTATTCAATTCAGGGATTTCCAGCATTTGGGATAGTTGACGGAGTGTTCCTGCGTCTTGGCTATTAACGATATTCAGTTTGTGCAGATGGTTTTGGAGCATTTGCACGCCAGCATCGCCACTTTTGACGTAGTGTTCTTTGTTGTTGGCGATCTGCTGTAAATTTGTTGGGCGCATATTGCGCAGGTGGTCGATACTGTTCCCTTTGGCAAGAAGCCGGCGTGCCTCGCCGACAGTCACGACTGTACGCTCTCTAATGGCAGTGTTGATGTTATTTTCATTGAGCTTTTCTGCATCATTTGTTGTGCCCTCTTCGGCAAACTGCTTCAACCAGAGCATGGCCACAGCCTGGTTATGATCACTTTTAAACTGAAGCTTGGCTTTATTTATGTTGCGGGAAATGAAATTACCATTGGCACCTTTATCAATGCGGACTTCAATGTTGCCATTTTGAGTCCTTTTGATGCGTACAATAAGATCATTGTCGTCCTTGCCGACGCGGTTAAGCGCCTCCTCAATCAGAGTCCTGGTTTTGCTGTCGATTGACAACGACCCACCATTGATCATCCCCATAATGTGCATCCTGCATTGTTGTTGTTAACTCTTATGTCAGTCTAGCCCAGCAGGCTGTCGGACCTGCCCTGGCTGGTAAAAGTCAGGTTTGAGTGATTTTTTTCTGCTGATCTGAGACGAATAGTGGTTCTATCCAGCGAACAATAACATAAAA
>JAQFVO010001072.1 GCA_027942505.1 Endozoicomonas sp.
GTGACCGGAGTTGTAACGAAGCCCAGTGCCTGAACAAGGAGTCAGAAATATATGATTTCATATGGTTAGCTACTTACTGCTCATGGAAGCTTGCGCGGCTGATGCTCCGGTATCTGCAGCCTCAGAAGCCTTGCCTGAAGCGAAGGGCAGGGAGTGTCACCAAAAAGGCTTTATGAACAGTGGATCTGGCTGTTACTCTCACCGGTTAATCATCCCATTTGAAAATGCCGCTCGACGATGAGGCGGCCCTTGACCTTCGTGGCGATGTGCCACGAAACGGAATCCGACACCAATCATGTCAGAACAGAAAAGCGCTGCCGGCAGTTTGCAGATCTACTTTCGACTGCTCTCCTACGTGAAACCCTACACCGGCTATTTTGCCCTGAGCCTTCTCGGTCTGGCCATCTTTGCCCTGACTCAGCCGGCCTTTGCCAAACTGCTGGAGTATTTTGTCCAGGCCCTTGAGGGGGAAGAAGTTGCCTTGCAACAGAGCCTGTCGTGGCTAACGGACAGTGGTGTCTCCACGCAGTGGCTGATTCCATCGATGATGGTGATGATTGCCATTGTCCGTGGTGTCGGCTCGTACCTTGGGAATTACTACATCTCCGTAGTGGCCAATAAGGTGATCCACGACCTGCGCTCACAAATGTTTGACCGTATGGTCAATCTTCCCAATACCTTTTTTGACAACAACAACTCCGGCCACCTGATCGCCCGAATTACCTACAACGTTACCCAGGTCACCTCGGCCGCCACGGATGCCATTCGCATTGCCGTGCGCGAGGGCCTGACGGTGGTGTTTCTGCTCGGCTTCCTCTTTTACACCGACTGGCGACTGACGCTGATTTTTATCGCTGCCCTGCCCATCATCGCCCTGGTGGTATCCTACGCCAGCGAGCGCTTTCGCCGGATCAGCCGAAGCATGCAGAACTCCATGGGGGACTTGACCCATGTGACCTCCGAAACCATCAACGGCTATCGAGAGGTGCGCGGGTTTGGCGGGGAGCGCTACGAAAGTGACCGTTTCCATGGTGCCAGTGCGGTCAATACCCGGCAAAACCTCAAGCTGGCCCGTGCCGGAGCGGTGCACGCACCGGTGTTGCAGCTCATTGTCTCCATTGCCCTGGCCGCGCTGCTGTTTATGGTGCTGTTTATCAAGGGAGATTCAACCACCGCCACCCTGGTCGGCTACGTGACCGCAGCCGCCCTGTTACCCAAACCAATCCGTCAACTGAGCGAAGTGAATGCCAATATACAAAAAGGTATTGCGGCAGCTGAAAGCATTTTTGAGATAGTGGACGAGCTACCCGAAGCCAATCATGGTCAGTACACCAGTGAACGGGTTCAGGGGCGGGTGGAGTTTCGCCAGGTCGGTTTTACTTATGAAAATGCCAGTTCGCCAGCGCTGGACGACATCAACTTCACCATTGAACCGGGGCAGACCTACGCCCTGGTGGGTCGCTCCGGTTCCGGTAAAAGTACCCTGGCTTCGCTGCTGCCCAGGTTTTACAACCACACCGGAGGCGACATTCTGATCGATGGTGTCTCCATACATGACTATGAGCTGCGTAACCTGCGCAGCCATATTGCCCTGGTGAGTCAGAACATCACCCTGTTCAACAATACAGTGGCCAATAATATTGCTTATGGGGTGTTGCAAAACAGTGCTGAAGAAGACATCCGCCTGGCCGCTGAAGCGGCCCACGCCACCGAGTTCATCAAGGATATGCCCGAGGGCATGCATACCCTGGTGGGAGAAGATGGTGTATTACTTTCCGGTGGTCAGCGCCAGCGCCTGGCGATTGCCCGCGCCGTGTTGAAAGATGCCCCGATTCTGATTCTTGATGAAGCGACCTCCGCCCTGGATACCGAGTCAGAACGCCACATTCAGGCTGCCCTGGATGCCATCATGCACGGGCGCACCACGCTGGTCATTGCCCATCGGTTATCAACCGTTGAGAGTGCTGACTGCATCCTGGTGATGGACCATGGTCGTATTGTTGAGCGGGGCACCCATGGCGAACTGCTGGCCAAGGGTAAGCACTACGCTAAATTACACAAAATGCAGTTTCAGGATGAGCCGGCGGAGATTGTTCGACCGATTTGACTGT
>JAQFVO010001089.1 GCA_027942505.1 Endozoicomonas sp.
GGTCCATAAAAATCAGGACAAAGGCCAACAGTTTCCTGCTGGGATTTGCATCCTGCCGCTGAGATCAGTTTTTTGAAAACCTGTCAAAAGTTGGGATGTTAATATAACCGTCCAACCGGTTAGTGATTTGCAAGAAAGCAATTGATAAACAAACCCATCAATAAAAAAACAAATCATACTCAAAAGTCCTTATGCATTCAGGAGATCAAGCATGGATTTTCCTTCATTGAGTGTTGGCTCAGGCACCCTGGCTAAAACTGTTGGCGAACCAGTGCATGCCGGGCAACTGAAGAGAAAAGCCTTCTCAATGCCGTGCACTGTAGCCACTCCCGATCATCAGGTTTCAGTCAGATCCTCGCCTGAAACCAGCACGAATGAGCAGACAACCTCCAGTGGAATTGTTGATATCAACAAAGCTGAAGTGGTGGATAATGCAGGTGCCGCTGTCGGGGAGCAATACCAGCAACAACCATATGTTCCAGATGCAGAAAGCACTGACTCAGACACCGATCTTGAAGAGGATGACGATTGTCCCGGCTGTTTCGGGTATAACGATCCCAGATACCTAAATGGGATTGATTTATACGATAAGAGTTTTCTGGATAATTACCAGCTGACCGGTGAGTACAAACTGAATCTTCATGAGTTACACGACATCACTTTGGATGAAAATCGACTCAAGGCTCAAGAAGAGGATTTTATTGCTGGGGATTACGGCGAGGGCTGCAACAGAGAGGCGAGAAGTCTTTACATCAGGAAGGATAGAAAATCTCTTGAGAAGCAAATGAAAATGGCTGAGATAGAAGGGAAATATCAACAGCGTTTCACCGAAAAAGACACGATAGGCATCATAGTATTCTACTCCCGTTACTACGGTAATAACATCAGGCTCAAGCCTGATGTAGTGAAGAAGCTCCTTGATGAAGACCCAACAATATTTGATGGAATGAAGTCACCCGACCACCTGATACCGGGAGATTCCGACACTCATTCTCAAGCAGCCCGGTACCAACCCCTGGCCAAATTGATAGCAAATAACAGGCACGATCAGTCAATGATTTTTGAAGAGTGCGAACACAGCCTGTCCTGCTCCAGGAAAAAAAATAGCCTGAACTCTGATAACCCGTCCCGGACTTTACCCGATAACTTGAGATGCTGGTCAGTTCGCTATCTTCCATTTCCAGCATATATGAACGAATGCTACGAAATCAAAACTCATGGTTACTATCAATCGGTGGATTTCAAGTCAATGAAATATCAGTTGATTAAGAAAAATACTAGAGAGAAGATATTTTTGAAGAACTTTTACAGATTCTTGTTCGGCGATGAATACTCGGCGCCCCCGACGGTTGACTCCCCCGCGCCCAATGCTCTTGCTGACGACAGGGAAAAGACCCGGATGAATCACCTGGAAACCAAGTTCACCCTTCTTAAGAAGATGTTTCCCCCTGAGTTTGATGAGGAATTTACCTTGGATGACTTGATGGCCACGTTCTCGAATCTGTATGAAGAGTCATGTCGAGAGTAGCAATCTGTCCACACTTGGAAGAAAGCCATCAGCTATGTAATGCTGATGGCGGTACGAACTAGTTCTTACTGTGTCTTTCGCCCAGTCGCCAAATAGCAGTGATTGGGCCGGAACAGCTGTAGGCCAGAAAGATCATTAGCAGCGTACGTGGTGGATCCATGAAAATCACAGCAAAGCCCAGCACTATTGCCAGCAGAAATATAAAATGCACTCTGCCTTTGAGATCAATTTTCTTGAAACTGTGGTAGCGGATATTGCTCACCATCAAAACACCGGCGCTGCCGGTAATCAGCGCAGCGAGCAGAGCAACAATCGTTGAATCACCGTCCATGCCAAAATCACTCAGCGCCCATACCAGGCCAATCACCATGGCAGCGGCCGCAGGGCTGGCCAGACCGGTAAAGAATCGACTGTCTGTCACCTCAATCTGGGCATTGAAACGGGCCAGACGCAAGGCGGCACAGGCGGCGTAAATAAAAGAGACCATCCAACCGAACTTGCCCAGATCGTGCAAAGCCCAGCTAAACGCCACCATGGCGGGGGCCACACCAAACGTGACCATATCTGCCAGGCTATCGTACTGCTCACCAAACTTGCTCATGGTATTGGTCATTCTGGCAACGCGCCCGTCAAGACCATCAAGTATCATGGCGACAAAAACCGCGATGCAGGCGGGGGAAAAGTGGCCGGCCTGGGCAGCAATAATGGCATAAAAACCACAAAACAGATTGCCGGTAGTAAACAGGTTGGGTAACAGGTAGATACCCTTGCGACGAATCGCCTGCCCCTCCTCAATGACCTCCTCTTCGTGTTCGTCCACGGGGAAGAAGCCATCGGCAGCATCATCGTCACTGTCCGGCTTTGCACTTTTCTCAGTCATTGGTTCTTCTCATTACACAACTTGTGGCAGACTTTACCACGAATAGTCGTGAAGCAGGAAAGGACCTGGTCAATCATTATCTGATTGGCCAGCCACCAGATAATGTCCGAAACGGGTGAGCAACCCATGACCCACAAAAAGAGTCTTGCAACAGTTTGTACTGCCAGACAATGCATGCCGAAATAGCGTAACAGCTTCCGGATAGCGATTAATGATATAACCTCGACAGCGTCCACACTCATCATGCGCTATTTTCCAGACATTGCCCGTTGGCAGATGTCGTTCGCGCCCTGTTTGTGATAAAACGCAACGATAAATTGATCAAAGCGATCGAGAGCAGAGACAGATGATACATTTACCCACCCCGGTCATCCGCAGGTATGCCAGCATTGTGATGGTGCTGGCACTGACAGCAGGCTGTCAGAGTACTTACTACAGCGCCATGGAAAAGGTCGGCATCCATAAGCGGGATATTATGGTGGACCGCATTGAAGATACCCAGGTTGCCCAGGAGCATGCACAGAAACAGTTCCAAAGCGCCCTTGAGCAGTTTCAAAGTGTGGTCAACTTTGCCGGTGGTAACCTTGAAGTGGCCTACAAGGATCTCAATGCCGAATATGAAGACAGCCTGGCTGCCGCAGAAAAGGTCCGGTCACGCATTGACGGTGTGAAAAACGTCTCCGAAGCTCTGTTTGACGAGTGGGACAATGAACTGAAACTCTACACAAACGCCAGCCTGCGCCGGTCCAGTGAGCAGAAGTTACAAGACACCCAGCGTCAGTATCGGTGCATGATGGCCAGCCTGGAAAAAGCCGAACAGCGTATGCAACCCGTTCTGGATGCTTTCCGGGATCAGGTTCTGTATCTCAAGCACAACCTTAACGCCCGGGCCATCAGCGCTCTGAAAGGGGAGTTCGATACTATTAAGGCCGATATCGACCGGCTAATCAGTGATATGCAAGCCTCTATTGACCAGTCCCGACAGTTTGTTAATGCCCTCAAGCAGTCGTGAAACAATACAGCCCTGAACTGAGAGTGTTCTCAGTCAGGGCTGGTTGAGTTCACTGCTAAACAACACCTGCCCACTGTTCCTCCCGAGCCGGCACAGCCAGCTGTTTACCGTTTATCCATTCTCACTCTCAGACAAAACCTGCCGATTGTGATTACTTGATAGGTTAATCGTGGGCGTTTTCAGAGTGATTAACATCGGCAAACAGTGATGACTGCGGGTAAATTATGGCTCTTCTTCGACCAAAAGCGTTTTTTGATATCAAATCCCGGTATCTTGCCGCCAGAACAGGCCAGAAACGGGGCAGTACCGAGTTGACCAATAGCCGGTACAACGATATTTCTGTGCAGACAGCCAGGTCGATACTGAAAAAGGCGACAAAAGCCTTCTCCCGATATCTGCATAACAACCCTGCAGCCCTCAAGCCTCTGGGCTTCGTTAACGACACGATGGCCAATAACTGTGAATCACAGTTATTGGCCGCATTGAAAAACTACCGGCAAGACATTCACCATATCGCTATTTCTGGCCCTCACAGCGCCAACAAGAGTGATTTACTGCACCACTTCGCTCAGCGCAACCGGCAATACCACTGCATCCCCCTCACGTTGGCCACCAGCAAAGCAGACAGTGAAACACCAGATAACCTTGACGTTGAATCCATCATCAAACAGCTTTTGCCCCCTGCCACCAGGAAAAAAGTGAAGCTCCCCGGGCATAGCTATCTTCGAGTAATTGCTGCACTGACAACCTGCACAGCCATCACCACACTTGGGTATATCAATGGTGCACTGGGCATTGACCAAAGCACAGCGGTGAAAACTCTGATGCTCTACCTGCCCGACGCCCTGCTGACGGCAGTGAAAAAATACGGACCATTACTGGCTGAACTGTCGTTGTTTGCCGTGGCAACCGGGCTTGTCTGGTTGTTGTTCAATGGCCTGCGAAGGCTTTGTCACGGTACAGTCAACGGGCCTGAAACTCCAAAGCAGCCGCAAAAAAGCCATTACGTGGATGAACTGGCTCAGTGGTTTATGTCCTTCAATCGCCCGATAGTCATTATCGATAACCTGACGCGCACCAGTGAGCTTGAAGTGCTTTGCCAGCTTAACCAACAACTGAACCGCCGGCTCAAAAAACCGGTTCGCTTTATATATGTGCTTGATGATGAACTGCTGACTGACAGAAGTCGCTGGTTTGACCTGATCATACCGGTTGTGCCAGTACTCAAAAGAAGCAACGGCGTCACCACCCTGAACCACCAGCTGAGTCACCTGAACATCGAGCATCGGCAAGAGTGCGACGATGAATCAGAGAGAGCAGAATTTCCGGATCAGGCTTTGATCGACCGGATTGGTGATTATCTGCATGACCCGCGCATCGCCACCAATGTCGTCAATGAGTTTGCGGTTTATCTTGACCAGTTAACCCGTGAGCTGCCACTGCTTGATAAAAACAAACTGCTGGCCATGATGGTGATCAAAAACCTCTACCCGCGCGAGCACGCTGCACTGACTGGTGATACGGGAGTTTTCGCTCAGCTGTTTACCAATTTCAGACGAGAAAAACAGCAAGGTCTGGATGAATACCGCCTTAGAATCGACCGTCATCACGAGAAAACGGCTCCAGCAGGTAACACAGAAACTACGCCACATCTTCTGCCAGCAGAAATCACCAGCCTTGAACAGCTGCAGCGCACAGAGCGCAAGCTGGCTGGCAGCAGTCTTGCCGAGGTGCTGGAGCAAGGCATCATGGACGACTCTTTTTTCGGTGAACTCACCGAAGCCTCATTTGGCCCCGTCCCCTGGCTGGTGCAAAACGGTTATTTCGCTGAAGACTACCGTGATTATTTATCATCCTTCCAACCTGAAACCATCAGTCTTCACGACAAACGTCTGGCCCTTACATTAACGGCTGGGCAGTCCGTTGAGTTTACTGCACCTATTGACTCTCCCAAGGCCGTGCTAAACCAGTTAAAGCCCACCGATCTCACTCAGGGACGGGGGCTAATCAATCTGTTGGTGACCGAGCTGCTCAGTCAACCAGCGTGCCATTACAACGGTTACCCCAGCGAGAGCTTTCTGTTTGCACTCTTTGAACTGCCACCGCCTTATTTTGCCAACCTGACGGCATTTATCGTGCAGTACCAAGACAATGCCAGCAATCCAACGCAGAAACTGTTCCAGAATCTTTTGTCCATAAACCGCTCAGTACTGACCCACTGTGTTGGCAATGATTACTCAAAACACAGTGCCGAGATTATTGCCCAGATACTGATGGCACTGACTTCGGATCAGCTCAAGACATTGA
Source organism: Endozoicomonas sp. (assembly GCA_027942505.1). Lineage (GTDB taxonomy): Bacteria > Pseudomonadota > Gammaproteobacteria > Pseudomonadales > Endozoicomonadaceae > Endozoicomonas. The sequence goes on from JAQFVO010001089.1 coordinate 5,728, forward strand.
GCGACGACCTCATTCCAGCCATCAACAACCTGGAAAATATTCAGCCTGTGTTTGTGCACAGCAAGCAACGACCCGAAATATGGCAATGGCTGGAAGATAACAGGATAAAGTTCCATAGTCTGTCACTGAAGCGTTGTTCCCGGGAAATAGCCCATAAGATCATCGATGGAGCTATGTACCAGATGAACTCACACATGCTGGGTCTGTTGCTGGCATTTGTCCGGGAGCCGCGACCGAAAGCTCTGGCCAGCGTCAGTTATTCTGCCATTTGCGCCTGCGGCCATAAAACCCTGACGACACAGGTTCAAGAGAACCTGACGTCGCTCGTCGAACAAACGCTGTTGAAGCAGCCACAACAACCGGAAAACTGTGAAGAGCAGCGCTATCTCACCGAGCTGTTGAACGCCCCCCAACTGGACAACGCAAACAAACTGAAGCTGCTGGCTCATACTGGCCAGTCGGTCACGGTGTTAGCGGATATTATCGACAAGAGCCTGTGCACCCAACTGGTTGCCACGAATCTGGTGGCCCCCACCTGGAACAATGTCCGTTACCTCTTTGGCACAGATGATGCATCATCCAACCCATTGCCGTTGCCATTTATTACTGACCACTTGCAGCAGCTATCGCGTCAAAACCAGTCCGGCACACCCTACCCGGACAATTTGCTTATTGGCCTTGTACACAGCAATGACATCAGCGACTCAACCCTGGAAAAACTGTTGGAGACGTTTCCCATCATCGCCATCGAACATTTTGACCCGGAGATTATTACTGCTGACCGGCTGACAACCATCCTCAGCCATCCCAACTGCCAGTTCTCACTCAGCGGCCTGAGCTGGCTGGCACGTAATGAAGCACTGTACGACAGCGACAGTATTTACCAGTACACCATCCGCTTCTGGCAGCAATACAAGGCGGCAACTGACAACACCACGCACCTGACCGTTGGTGCCATTACCCGATTACTCTCGGGTGACGATATCCACATCAATGACCAGTTGTGGCTTTGTGACCAGTTGAATAATGAGCAGGAAAACGACGAACGCATTCTGAAGGCCATGACTACCCTGATCCTGGCTCAACCACCTGAGAGTTTCTGCTTGAAAATCAGTGGCAAACGGCTGGGAAGGCTAATGACCGCGACCGACAGTCGGGATGAAAAAATCCGGCTGCTGTCCATGCAGGCCAAAAACCTGTCCTGGCCTGAAGTATCGACTTTGCTGACCGAGCTGGCGATTGTTCCCGAACTGGCCAATGACAGCTTTCAGTTTTCGCTAACCGATACCCTCGAGAACAACCAGTTAATCGAAGTCCTCAGAGAAGCAAATCATGTGGTGGCGATCCATACCACGGAACAGGGCGAGGACATCATCAAAGCCTACGTCAAACGCTCAGCGTTGCCAGAGCTTGCCGAGATCACTTCATCAGAAAATCGAAACGCTCAATAATGCCCATCAGATCGTCACTGTGCAGACCTTCGGCGGGCAGGGCAATCTGAGCGTAGGAGGCTATATCCGAGCCTGTTGGCAGTGGGCCGCCCCGGTCGAGAAGTGCCCGCATACGTGGTGCAAAGACCCACTGGAGCCACTGGCTGAACACCATGGTATCGAAGCAGAATGGGACAGAGCTGGCCATAGCCTCCGGGGAGGGGGGTAGTGGTGACCAGACATTTAATCGTCGCAACTCCTGCTCCAGGGCATTAAGCAGATCAAGAACATCTTCAGACATGACAACTCATTATATTCAACAGGATTAACGACCAATTAACCGCTTGATATCCCTGGTCAATGCGGCATTCGGCCCAAGGCTCAAGGCACGCTCAGCCAATTGTCGGACTTGTGTCGTTCGCCCCTGAGCTTGCCTTAGCAGTGCTATCTGGTAATACACTTCTGGCGACGTTGGATTGATACGCATCGCACGGTTCAACAGCCCCTCAGCGTCACCCAGCCGCCTTTCGACCATGGCCTGGTGAGCCTCACTGAGCAGCGTTCCCACAGCATCATGATGTTGTGATGATGAGAGGGCTGGCGGTGAAGTCGGCATCAGTACTGAAGTTGAGCAACCGGCAACTGTCCCCACCAACACCAGTAACAACAGCCTTTGCAGTGAAGACCTCTGCCCCCTGCCCTTAAAGCGCCTGATCAGAACCATTCCAAAAACCTCTTGATAACGCCATCGGTGTCATCAACAACCTTTTCCAACCTTTTGCACCCCCGGTAAACCCGTGGCTCAGACCCTTTGATGTAAGGCAGCAGTCTGGCTCCCTCACAGTCACGTCGACTGAGACCGTCAGCCTGTGGGTTAACCCACTTTCGGCTGACGTTACTGTCGTTCAGAGCGGTAACCGGCTGAACCTGTGCGCTGGCCATAAAATGTCCCCAGACCTTCAATGCACCACTGCTGCCGGTTAGCCGGGTTGGCCGATTATCATCGTAGCCAACCCAACTTACGGCCACGAGATCATTGGAATAGCCGGCAAACCAACTGTCCCGCAGGTCATTGGTGGTGCCACTCTTGCCGCCCAGGGCGATGCCCGGCTTGACGTACTGATAAGCACCGCGGCCGGTGCCTTCAGTCATCACCAGACCCAACCCGGTGCGCAACAGTTCCATGGGGCCAGGTTGCACGACTCGCTCAACGGAGAGACTGTATCGAGTCAGCGGTTTGCCCTGACTGTCCACCACGGCATCGATGGCCCGCAGCGGCATTTGGTAGCCGCCACTGGCAATAGTCTGATACATGTTGGTGATTTCAACCGGTGACATGGATGACGAACCTAACAACACGGAAGGATAAAGAGGCAACGTCTGCTCAATACCCAGTCTCTTAAGGGTATCGAGCACTGACACCAAGCCAACAGCCATGCCAGTACCGGCAGCCGCCTGATTATAGGATTTGGCCAGCGCCTGGTACAGTGGCACCTTGCCGTGGGACTTGCGGCTGTAATTCTGTGGCTGCCAATAGCCACCCCGACCATCACTGATTTTTAATGGCTGGTCATTGATGTGCGTTGTCAGCGTGTAGCGATCCGGCCGCTCAAGGGCGGTCAGGTAGATAGCAGGTTTGATCAGGGAGCCAACCGGCCGGCGTGCTTCAGTGGCACGATTGAATCCTGCGTAGCCGGGATTTCGGTCACCCACAACGGCCAGCAAGTCACCGGTCTGAGCCGAACTGACGACCATGGCTCCCTGTAGAGGACTGTCCTGTGGCTGACTGTCGAGCTGCTTCAGAATATCCGTCACACTCTTCTGCGCCTTGCGCTGAATCATTGGATCCAGGTTGGTGAAAATTCGCAGGCCTTCACTGGTCAGGTCTTTCTCGTTGTAATCGTTGCGCAGTTGTGCCCGAACCACATCGATGTAGGCAGGAAAGTCATTACTGCTGACCATCTCCCGGCTCACCACGCCCAGCGGTAAATTTTTCGAGCGACTGGCTTCTGCGGCGGGGATAATGGCTTGCTCCACCAGCACATCCAGCACCAGGTTGCGCCGTGCCAGCGCGCGCTGCGGATGTCTTCTCGGGTCGTAGTATGAAGGCCCTTTTACGATAGCCACCAGCAGTGCCGTGCGCGCCAGGTCCAACTCCTGCAACGGCTGGGCAAAATAGAACTGGCTGGCCATGGCAAAACCGTGGATGGCCCGACGCCCCTGCTGACCGAGATAAACCTCATTCAGATACGTTTCCAGAATCTCATCCTTGCTGGCGTGCAGTTCCAACAGGGGCGCCATGATCGCCTCTTTGACCTTGCGCGCCAGTGACCGCTCATTGGTTAAAAAAAGATTTTTTACCAACTGCTGAGTAATAGTACTCCCCCCCTGCACAACTTCACCGGCTTTCAGGTTAACCAGGGCAGCGCGGGCGATGGACAGGGGTGACAGACCAAAATGACCGTAGAAATCCTGATCCTCAATGGCTAGTAAGGCGGGAATCAGATAACGAGGTGTCTGATTCAGACGGATCAGCAGACGATCTTCATAGCTGGCCGGAAAAATGCCACCAATTGGTTGAGGGTCAAGGCGCAACAGCGGCAGAGTGCGTCCATCTTGTCCCGTCAGGCGCGCCACTTCACCATTCCTGAACTCGACGGTTGCCCGACGTGTGGGCTCCGAACCATCCGGGAAATGGAATCCACGGCTGTACACTTCTAACCGGTTGCGGTTTCTGGCAAACGTGCCTGGTCGACTGACTTTTTCCACCGGCTGATAGCCCTGACGTTGAAGCTGCGCCAGCAAATCAGGGATGGTGATTTTTTTGCCCACGTACAATTCAACCGGGCGAGCAAAAACCTTGGCGGGAATGGCCCACTTTTTGCCTTCAAACTGTTTGATGACAGCCGCATCCAGGTAAACAGCGTAGGCGCCCACCAGCACCATAAGCGTCAGGCCAACCTTCAGCACAATGGCTTTCCATGGCACAGGATCACGTTGTTGCTTTCGGTTAGCAGGGCGTCTGGCAACACTGCCTTTTTTGGTCGTTGATTTTTTTTTCATTGAGCGATTATACGTGAGACGCCACGGATGATCTTTTGCGAAAAACGAAAGCCTGGAAAAACCTTCTACGCTTCAGACCTCGAGGACATATAGTATCGGAAAAATGGTTTCAGACCGCATGGAAAGAACACCAAAATAATCTGGTTCTGGTAATAACCGATAACTCTATGGATGGACTACTCTTAGGATCAAATGTCTCGTGACTTTCAATAATCATGCAGTCTCTGGTACGGACGCTGGAGTTGAGTTTGGGATCCAGTACATGGCAACCGATTTGATCGAACTAAAAAATCTCGGCAAAACATCCGTACAATGGTTGAACGCTGTCGGCATCAGAACCCTTGAACAACTGCACGAAGTGGGCTCCGTGGCCGCCTACTGCAAAGTTCGTGATCGCGGGTTCAAGGTTTCCAAAGTATTACTCTACGCGCTCGAGGGTGCCCTGATCGGCACCCACTGGAATGACCTTGACTCCGATTACAAAGCCCGTCTGCTAGAAGCGGTGAAACATAATCTGCCTGAATCTTAGGCGCTGCCTTTAAATTGATTCAAGGACGCTGCCCGCTACCCGCCGCCCGCTACCCGAAAAAGCACAGGCAGCTCAGATTTTTCGGGCAGCGGTCTTATAGCCACAAACAGGACACTGCGGATCTGCGGTGATTTGCAGGGTCTGCCATTCCATGGTCAAGGCATCGAAAATCATCAAGCGCCCATTTAGCGTGTTGCCACAACCGGTGATGACCTTGATGGCTTCAAGTGCCTGCATGGTACCGATCGTTCCAACCACTGGCCCGAGAATGCCCGACTCAGAACAACTGAGGTTTTCGTTGCCCTGCTCATCATAAAGACAGCGATAACACGGTGCATCACTCTGGCGGTGGTCATAAACCGTCAGCTGACCATTGAGCCTGATTGCGGCACCACTGACCAGTGGCACACCAGCCTGCACACAGGCAGCATTGATAGCAAATCGACTGGTAAATTTGTCGGTACAATCGAGAACGATGGTGGCCCTGCGCACCTGATCCAGCAGGGCCGAGCCGGTCAGTGTCGTCTGCAGGGTTTCCAGGGCAACCCCGTCATTGATTGCCGATAGCCGGGCGGCCGCGGCAATCACTTTGGCAACGCCCTGATCGGCAGTGGTATAGAGCAACTGCCTGGCCAGATTGGTGAGGTCAACCGTATCGGGGTCAACCAGTACCATCCGCCCGACGCCGGCAGCAGCCAGGTATTGGGCCGCCGGGCAGCCCAGGCCACCCAGACCGAGGATCAATACTGTGGACGACAGCAGAAGCTCCTGCCCGGCAATGTCTACCTGCGGCAGCATGATCTGGCGGCTATAACGCAGCAGCTGCTCATCGTTCATGGGCAAGGCGTGGTCGGCATAGAGAGGTAACCAGTACTAGGAGTCGATAAAATCAGCATAGGCATCGGCGTCAAGCAGATCAGTCAGTTCACCTTCGTCTTCCAGTTTCATCTTGAAAAACCAGCCATCGTTGTATGGATCACCGTTCACTGTTTCGGGTGACTCTTCCAAGGTGCTGTTAACGTCAACAATTTCCCCGGTCAACGGTGCGTAGATTTCCGAAGCCGCTTTAACCGACTCCACAGCCCCGGCTTCGTCCCCGGCACCAAGCATGGCACCAATCTCGGGCAGCTCAACAAAAACCACATCCCCCAGCTCTTCCTGGGCATGGTGCGTTATACCGATGGTGACAGTACCGTCCTCTTCCAATCGAACCCACTCGTGGGAACGCAGATACCGTAACTCAGAAGGAATATTGCTCATTTATTTTTCCTCGGTCGACTATCTCAAACACTTATACTGGCTCTTTGCTGTTTCTGAGCCCGGGCAGATTGGCACGAGCATTCTAACGAGTTTGCCTGGAAGTTTACATAGTATTAGCAGCACATGCAGAGGCTTCTGACATCAGAATCCGGCAAAAGACGAACTTGGATGTGTACGAAACAAATTCCAGAGTAATCTTGCCATCTGCGCCAGAAAATGCCGCACTTTTGCCGGTGAATAGCGATATTTTCAGGAAACCAGTACTTGACCGACTGTTGTTAATGTTCAGTGCCCGGCGCGACGTTTATCAGAGCAGAGGAGAAAACTCGATAAATTTTGCCATCGGACGATGACATTATGTCTGGGTAGTAAATAAGGGCTTTCAAGATAAGCCTGCATGACGGCCCGTTCGGAACAAAAAGTGGATGAAGTGCACTGCTTCTTGCTAACCCCCATGGAGTGGAATCTTGAAACCAAAAAAACAATCCCTGCTACTGGCCACAGTTATACCCATTCTTGCTTTCCCCGTGGGTCTCAAGGCCGATTCATCCGCACAGATTAGCGATGACGAGTTGCTGGACCTGAGTCTGGAAGAGCTGATCTCGCTGGACGTACCCGACGTTACCTCGGTATCGAAAAGGAAACAGCGTCTGATGGACTCACCCGCTGCCGTCTACGTCATCACTGACGAAGATATACGGCGTTCAGGTGTTACTTCCATACCCGAAGCATTAAGAATGGTGCCGGGCGTACAGGTGGCAAGACTCAATAGCAATACCTGGTCGATCAGCACGCGCGGTTTTAACTATATCTTCGCCAACAAGTTACTGGTGTTAATTGATGGTCGAACGGTTTACTCACCGCTGTTCTCCGGTGTGAACTGGGACGTCCAGGACACCATGCTGGAAGACATTGCCCGTATTGAAGTGATTCGCGGTCCGGGTGCTGCCCTGTGGGGTGCCAATGCCGTCAACGGCGTCATCAATATCATTACCAAACACGCGGCAGATACTCAGGGCGGGCTTCTTTCCACCGGGTTCGGATCGGAAGAAAAAGCGTTTGGCTCTTATCGTTACGGTGGTGAGTTTGGTGACGATGGTTATTACCGGGCATTTGTTAAATCCTTCTCCCGCGATGGACTGGTCAATGCCGATGGCTCCGATGCCAACGATGACTGGCAAATCAACCGCGCGGGCCTGCGCGCTGACTGGCGCACCAGGAACGGTTCCGAGGTGTCGCTGCAAGGTGAGATTTATGAAGGTACCACAAGTCCGACCTTAAAGGTGTTCAACGAAGATACCAAGGAGCAGGAACTGCTCACCAATCAGAGCCGGGATCAAAAAGGCGGCCACCTGATCGGGAACTACAAGCGCTATTTAAACGATGGTAGCCATATTTCCGTCAAAGGCTATTACGACCGCTACGAGAACTATGACTATCGGGTGACAGAAAAAAGGGATGTTGCTGACCTGGAGTTTCAGCATCAGATGCTGCCCTGGGGCAATCACGACATCATCTGGGGTTTGGGTTATCGGTTTACCCATTACAATCTCACCGAGATGAACCACGTCAGTACCGGAGACCCGGACCGTACCGATCAACTCTATAGCGCCTTTATTCAGGATCACATCTCACTGACTCCGCAATGGGCACTGACGCTCAGTTCCCGCTTCGAGCACAACGACTTTACCGGCTTTGAGGTGCAACCCAATGCCAGCCTGACTTGGAAAATTTCTGATCAGCAGACCCTGTGGTTCAAGGCGGCCAGTGCCGTTAAAACACCATCGATCAGTGAAACCTCGGTTACCTCACGGGGTATTGCTTTTATTCGGGATGAAGATCAACTGTTATCAGACGGCAGTGTTCCTGAATTGCTGGCCATTACCGGTAATGAACATCTGGAGTCAGAAAACCTGTTTGCTCTGGAGGTAGGCTACCGAGAGCAGTTTAATAATCGACTACTGTTTGATATCACCGCCTTTTTTAACCAGTACCGAGACCTTTTGGCTTATGTCGATTACTCCTGTCTCGATGGAACGACGCCAATCCCGGCAAACCCACCTAACCCGGCTTTTGGCTGTTATTACACGCCACAACCAACAATTCCAGCTTTCGAGTTGTCATCCACCTTCGCCAATGGATTGACGGCCAACACCTATGGCGTGGAGCTGACTACCGACTGGCAGGCAACGCCCTGGTGGAAGCTGCAATTTAACTACAGCTTTCTCAGTGTTGACGCCTTCAGTGAAAGCACCGGAAATCCATTGACCGACGGCTACCTCAGAGGCAATGAGGAACTGCTTGAGACACTCAGTGCCGACCACACGGCCAATATCCGCTCACACATGAACCTGCCGAACCAGTGGTACCTGGATTTTTGGGTGCGCTATATGGACAACCTGGAAGACGCGAAGGTCGGCTCATATACAGCACTGGATGTTCGGGTGGCAAAAAAGTTTGGCGACAATCTGGAGATCTCCCTGACCGGGCAAAATCTGTTTGAAAAGCAGCGGCTGGAGTTCAGCGAAATATTCAGCGGGCTTGGCGAAACTGAGGTACAGCAAGCCTGGTACCTTCAGTTGCGCTGGCAACACTGATCGGATGGGGAGAGCAACTTCATGCCGATAATCAACAAAACCTTCGCCATTTTCGCCATTGCCCTGCTGGGCAGTTTGACTCCGGGCCAGTCAGAAGGAAGCTCGGCCACCAAAGCCGACAAGGTAAAGGCGGCCATTGTCTACAAATTGACCAAGTTCATCACCTGGCCAGAGAAAAAACAGACGCTGTCGCTGTGTATTGTCGGGAACGACACCATCAACAGTGAGCTGTTAAAAATCAATCACAAATACAGCTCCGGGCGGCGCATATCAGTGACTCATAAAGCCCCTAATGCGCCCCTGGAAAAGCTGTGTGACCTGGTTTACATCCACAACACCAAAAGCAGTGCCATTGCCGGCATTTTGTCTGACCTGGAAAACCATCCGGTACTGACCATAAGCGACAGTGACAATTTTGTTTACCAGGGCGGTGTTATTGGCCTGTTCCGAACTGGCAGCCGAATTCAGTTCGCCATCAGTCAGGGAGCGACCAAAAGTGCTGGTCTGGCCATTAACCCTCAGCTGATGAGACTGGCCAAGATTGTCAAATGATGACCTTCAGGAACCTGCCTATAAAAAAGAAACTGCGCTACGCGATGCTGTTAACGGCGTACGCAGTTTTGCTGGTCACCCTCAGCGTTCAGACGGTCTCTGAGTACGTTCACTCCCGCTCACTGCTGGTGAGTAAGCTGGAAACGCTGGTGGAAGTGATTAGCGCTAATGTTCAGGCAGCCCTGCTGTTTGACGACAGCTCCTCGGCCGAGGAGCTACTCAATGGCTTCGCCAATACCGATGAAATAGAAGCCGCTTACCTGCTGAATCAGGATGGCGCGAAAGTTGCCGCCTATTATCGTGGAAAAAAACAACCCTGGGCGTTTACTCTCGAGGAGCTTAACCAGCCGGTGACACTTTTTAGCAAGGCTAAATTGCACCTTTACCGCCCCATCGTCCTGGATAATCAGTTTATAGGCTCGATTTATCTCCAATCCAACCTGCGCGAACTCTATCTCCATCTGAGCAATATTCTGTTTCTGGCCCTGATCGCCGCACTGATTTCGGTGGTGCTGGCTGCGGTCCTCAGTGCCCGACTGCAACGGCTGCTGGCCCGACCGATCACTGAGCTGGCCGATACCATCAGCGACATTACCCGCCGCCAGCGCTACGACAGGCAGGTACAGAAGTTTGATAACGACGAGATTGGCCAGCTCTATGACTGCTTTAATGAGATGCTGGCACAGATCAAGGAACGGGATGATCGGCTGCAACAGCACAGTGATCAACTGGAGATCACCGTAGCCAGTCGGACTCATGAATTGAAAGTGGCCAACCGTGACCTGAAAGAGAATCTCAGCGAACTGCATGAGGCCAAAGAGGCCGCACTCACAGCAGCCAAGGCCAAGAGCGCTTTTCTGGCCAACATGAGCCATGAAATACGCACACCGATGAATGGTGTCCTGGGCATGCTGGAGATGATCAAAGACACGTCACTGTCTAAAACCCAGGGCGACTTACTGCGCACAGCTTACGCTTCTGCTGACTCACTGCTGGCCATCATCAACGACATCCTCGACTTTTCCAAAATCGAGGCGGGCAAGATGACCATCGAGCACATCGAGATCAGTGTCCGGAATGTTGTCAGCGACATCTGTACTCTGCTCGGTGGTACTGCCAGGGAAAAAGAGTTGACCTTGAGTTGTGATATCGATCCTGATCTGCCCGGGGTGCTGATCGGTGACCCGGTGCGATTGCGCCAGGTGCTGACCAACCTGATCGGTAATGCCGTCAAGTTCACAGAAACCGGGGAAGTGCGCGTCAAAGTAAATCTACTGGGGTGCATCGGGAACTCCGCCCAAGTTGAGTTTTCGGTAGAGGACACTGGTATTGGAATTTCCCGGACTGTCCTGCCACAGCTGTTTGACGAGTTTACTCAGGCCGATGGCAGTACCACTCGTAAGTTTGGCGGCACCGGCCTTGGGCTGACCATCTCCCGACAGCTGGTGGAACTGATGGGAGGTAATATCAATGTAGTCAGCACCGAAGGCCAGGGCTCAACCTTTTCTTTCACCCTGGATATGACCATCTGCGAACACCACACCAGACAGCAGGAGTCTGCCGGTCATACCGGGTTAAAGGATGGTAGCGGGCAACAACTGCAGGATATAACTACTTTTCCTGACAGCATCCAAGTGCTGATGGCAGAGGATAATGTGGTAAACCAGAAAGTGGCCATCAGCATGTTGAAAAAAATTGGTATTCAACATATCGACGTGGCCAGAGATGGCCGTGAAGCCGTATCGATGAACAGCACCCATACTTACGATTTGATCCTTATGGACTGTCAAATGCCACAGATGAGTGGCTATGAAGCGACGGGTGTTATCCGGCGGCAGGAAAGAGAGCAACAACTGCCCCCCATACCGATCATTGCCATGACCGCTAATGCCATGGCCGAAGACCGCGAGAAATGCCTTGCCGCTGGTATGGACGGCTACCTGAGCAAACCCGTGAAAACACAAGAGCTGCAGACAACTCTGGCCCAGTGGCTGATTTACGACACCCTGCCACAGACCGCCGATAACAGCCGTGCCGCGGGTGAAGTGGTCGAGCAATCGACACAATATCCACTCATTGATCAGCAGGTGCTTGCTGCCCTGAAAGAGCTGATGGAAGAGGAGTTCCCGGCGCTGATTAACAGCTACATTGAAGATGCTCCAAAGCTTTTGGCTGATATTCTGTCATCGTCAAAAGAAGCGGATCGCGAGATACTGGTCAGAGCGGCTCATACCCTTAAATCCAGCAGCAATAATCTGGGTGCAATCAAACTGGCCATGATTGCCGAGACCATAGAAAAACAGAGTCAGGATAACCAGCTGAGTGTTGCCGCCACACTAATCCCTTCACTTCAGGCAGCACTTGATGAAACAATAGAGGCACTTGCCAACGCCGAGTAATGAGCTGACAGCATCATGAAAATAATAACGACAATGGTCTTTGATATCATTGCGCGCTCTGGTGCCGATCTCTTCATGTCTGGGCAACGTCGCCAACGTGTCGCTGCCAAAACCGTGGGGAGTGTCCCGGTTTTCAGTTGTGGCTGTTTTGCCTTGGGACCTGCCAACAGTAATAAGTGGCAAGCATCGTTGCCGGGCGACGTTCAATTCATCCGATTGTCTTTTTTCCCTCTCAACCTTTGGCAGACCTGTGCCGGGCTTTACTATACTGTGCGCGGACCGAGCCTGTCAGAAAGGATTCATGCACAAACCTTCAGTAAGACTTACCATCGTCGCAATCCACTGAATGACAACGGACAGATGGCAGCGTTTTTACTCTGGAGCAAGCATGCCCACGATTGCTGATAAAGTGAAAGGGAATCCTACGTCACAATTGTCTCAGCGGTCACACATTTTTTTACCAATAGCGAAGATACTATGCCCATCAGAACGCTTACCGGAGCCATTCGCCGACGCCTCCACAGAGAGCGTTGTCGTTTCCACTGCGGGCATGTGCAGCAAGCCAGCCCCGGGCGGGAGGCATACTGTCGGTTGAGTAGAAACACGCTCAACCTGCTCAGCTTCAATATTCAGGTAGGGATCAATACACAGCACTACCGCCACTACCTGACTCGCAGCTGGCAACACATTTTGCCCCATGCCAGGCGGGTTAATACCCTGGACAAGATTGCCAGCGTACTGCCGGACTACGATATTGTTGCTTTGCAGGAGGCGGATGGCGGCAGTATTCGCAGCGGGTTTATCAATCAAACGGAATACCTCGCCCTGAAGGGGCACTTTCCTTACTGGTATCACCAGATCAATCGCAACCTGGGCAAGCTGGCCCAGCACAGCAATGGCTTGCTCAGCCGGATTGAGCCGGTGTCGCTGGAAGATCACAAGTTACCCGGCCTGATTCCCGGTCGTGGTGCCATTGTTGCCCGTTTCGGTCCCGGCACTGAATCGCTGACCGTGGTGATGATGCACCTGGCGCTCAGTAAAAGAACTCGTAACATCCAGCTTTCATACATTCGCGAGCTGGTCGGGCACTGCCAGCACCTGGTATTAATGGGGGATATGAACACCCATGCTGAACAACTTCTTAACGACTCCCCACTGAAAAACAGTGGCCTGCACGCTGCCCACTGGGGGCAGAACACGTTTCCAAGCTGGCAACCAAAACGATCTTTGGACCATATTTTGCTCAGCCCTTCTCTGAGGGTTAACCGCTTTGGCGTGATCAACCTGCCAATCACAGATCATCTGCCTGTGGCCGTTGAAATTCAGGTGCCAGATTCCCTCTTGGCCAAAGAGGTTGCCGCAAAGGATAAAAAGCCTTGAACCACAAAGACACCAAGGAAGACTTTTTTTGCCTGTGGCTCAGATAAGCCCGGAATCAACTTGATGACGTTGTGTCTGTGTTGCTCCCTTCTTTTCAGGATCTTTTGTGACGATCTCGCAGGCGAGTAGCCATCGAAACCGATGGGCCCAAACTGTTGTGTCGATAAATGAGAGCAAATCGGATGCTGAATTAAAGGCCTCATTGACGGTGGTCAAGGAGGACTCACACTTCGCGACATCACCACTGCCCTTACATCCATCCACGCCTGACATGAACTTCGTGATGTTTTGGCACACTCCCCAATTCTCGTTTCTAAGCAAGTTGTTTTCTTTATCGGAAAGGGCTTTTATCTTTGTGTTTAACTGCCAACGCATTTGCTGTTGCTCGAGGAGATACTGTTTGAAACCGGCTTGTTTACTCACGAATGAAGATTCATAAATCTGCGGTACAACACTATTGTAGAATTTCAGCCTTTCTGTGTGTGGGTTGGGAAGAAGATATTTTTCCCACGGCTTCTTTTCTGGTGCTGAGTCGTTCCTCAGGACTTGTAGTTGCCCGGAGCGTCCAAATGACAAAATCGCCTGCTTGCGCTTTTTGGGAGCACTGGCGGACGTAACACCTACCGATCACATAATAAATGTTTGTTAAGGATTGCGTTACAAATTATGCACCATGTTGCCTTACGTTTTTTGTTCATGGCTGGTTTGAAGCACAAGCCAATTATTTTATAGAGGCCTTCAAAATAATCATCTAAGAAACGATAACTCAATACCTTCACTGCTTGTTCCTCTTTGCGTTGATTCGCCTTGTATCTGAGCGAAGAAACGCCTCAGACGGCGAGTTTGTATCTTCTTTGTTCATCGAGGGTGGCAAAGTTGAAAAGTTGCGGGTAAGAGAACTAGACCTGTATCTCAACAAGCATAGTTTGACGACTGTGGGTCGGAAACTTGACAAAGTGAAGGCCATTCGATGTCACTATTACCGACAGAATAAAGAGACTGTGATAACAGAAGAACTGTCGAGTGATGAAGATGACGTGGAATCCGAGGATGAAGAATCCGAAAGTGGAGAGGCAGAGAGCGACGATGACTATGTTTTCGTGGATTTGGATGAACAGCCTGAGATTGGCACTTCCTCGACAATTCAGTTCGTATCTGACGAGCAAATATTTACCGTTGTGGTTCAAGGTCCATGAGACGTAAGTACCACTATTAAAATATCACTTGCATATTCAAAAAGTTATTTGGCGGTGGCTGGGAGAAAAGGGGGGGGG
>JAQFVO010001094.1 GCA_027942505.1 Endozoicomonas sp.
ACCTGGCGCCATGGCGGGTCAATATTCTGGGGATTGAGCGCGACGTGCAGCAACAGGGCGTTGCCGTTGGTGGCCTTTTTGAGCAACGACTTGCCATCAGCGTGGTCTACCAGTTACAGACAGCCTCTGACTTACCCCTGTTTTCTGAGTTGACATTAACCCGCGAGCGTTTTGTAACCCAGAACGAGGATACACCCAACGCGGCCGAGTCCGAACAGTCCATTATCTTCTCGGAGCTGCGCGAGGAGTTGATTGCCGCCATGCTGCGTCAGCTGTTCAGCCTTTCGCAGGCAACGCTGACCAGCGAGGCTGACAGGGTTGAAGCACTGAGGCAGGCAAAAGAGCAGATGGCAAAAGACGCCGCTCAACAGAACCAACCGGAATTATGACCCTTGAAGCTGCGTATTGATCAATTGGGCGCTCAGCTGCAGAAGCAACTGGCGCCTGTCTACATCATCAGTGGCGATGAGCCGCTCCAGATTGCCCAGTGTTGTGATCAGATTCGTCAACACGCCCGGGCAGTGGGTTTTTCTGAACGTCACGTTTTTCACGTTGAAAACAGTTTTGACTGGGGTGATTTTCTCAGTACCGCCAACAGCCTCTCTCTGTTTGCCCAACAGCAGATTCTCGAGCTGCGTATGCCCAGTGGCAAACCAGGAGATCCGGGCAGTAAGGCGTTGCTGGAGTACATAAGTCACCCGTCGCCAGATAATCTGTTGCTGATGATCACTGATCGCCTTGATAACACCCAGCAAAATGCCAAGTGGTTCAAAGCTCTGGAGCGTGTTGGTGTTTTTATACCCATCTGGCCCGTAGAGTCAGCCCAGTTGCCAGGCTGGCTTGGTCAGCGGTTACAGGGCGATGGTTATCGGGCAACACCACAAGCACTGACACTGATCAGTGAACGAGTGGAAGGCAATATGCTGGCTGCTGCGCAGGAGTTGGAAAAGCTTAAGTTACTGGCCAAAGACAAGGTGATCGATGAGGCGACCGTTGAGGAGGCGGTTTCTGACAGCGCGCGTTTCGATGTGTTCCAACTGATCGATACCGCCCTCAATGGGAATATAAGGCAGTGTGTGCGTATTCTCAGCGTCTTGAAAGGGGAGGGGGTTGAGACCCCCATCATTCTCTGGGCGCTGGCGCGGGAAATTCGTCTTCTGGGTCACCTTAGCCGGCAGATTTCCCGGGGCGTGGCCATGGACCTGGCCCTTGATCAGTCGGCCAAAATCATGGGGTTTGCCCCGTTTATGTTGAAGCGGCGCAAAGCGTTGCTGAATAAAGCGTTGCAGCGCAACAGCGAACGCAGCCTGCGGCAGATGTTGCACGACGCAGGTAAGATTAACCGCTCTATAAAGGGGCTTGACCGTGACAATACCTGGGATCAATTGCTCAGTTCTGGGCATACTGGTGGCCACCAGTATGCCCAGAACTGAGCAATTGATCCCAGGTA
>JAQFVO010001095.1 GCA_027942505.1 Endozoicomonas sp.
ACACCGCCTGAAAAATACCGGAAATCACCAGCACCCAGGCAAAGGTTCTCAGCTTCTCAGGCCGGTCGATCAGCAGCAGGCACAGGCAAAACAGCAGATAATAGGCCAGCGCCAACAACGCCGTGACCTGTGTAGCGAAAGGATCAAGAGATAGGGGGAGTGAATCTGGCAGGGGCAGCATCAGTGCCAGATAAGCCTGAGAATGAACATCCCAGGCATGGGGGGAGAGCGCCTTCACCCAATCTAAGGGTAGCGGAACCTGTTGTATAAACAGCCAGCAGGTGATCAGGATAAACCCGGCATGAAAGCAACGAGCCTTCTGAAAGGCAAGAGTCACCGGCAGCTGATTCAGGGCATAACCCAACAACCAGAACAACGACAGCCCGTAGACCAGCATCATCAAAATCCCCATTGCCCACTCGGGCTTACTGCCTTCAGGCAAAGGCAACCAGAACATCATCGCCAACAGCGGCCAGAACAGTGCTTTCTTCATATTTTTTTATCGCCACGGAGGCACGGAGACACGGAGTTTTCTTTTTCAAAAAGCTTTTCCTCCGTGTCTCTGTGCCTCCGTGGCCTACCAAATCTTGAACGAATAAACCGGCTTAACTGTCTAACCTGGCCGACAGGTTAATTTTGGAAAATCAGCAATGAAAGAACGATCGAACGAATTAGTGGAATTCATCATCGGTTCAGCAGTTGAAGTTCATAAGGAGTTAGGGCCAGGACTTTTAGAGAACATTTACGAGAAAGCAATGGTCATTGAGCTTTTGGACAGGGGGTTTAAGGTCGAACAACAGGTTGCTATACCTGTCTATTACAAAGGGCACAAACTTGATCAGGAATTAAGGCTCGACCTGCTTGTAGAAAACCTGGTGATTGTAGAACTGAAGGCCGTCGACAAACTGGCCCCAGTCCATAATGCTCAGCTGCTAACCTACCTGAGACTAAAAAAACTCTGGCTTGGTTTGCTTATCAATTTCAACGAGCCCATGGTCACCAAAGGCATTCGCCGGGTAGTGTTGTAAGGAAAGCCTTATTGCCACGGAGGCACAGAGACACGGAGTTTTTCTTTTTCAAAAAGCTTTTCCTCCGTGTCTCCATGCCTCCGTGGCAAAAAAGTCTTTTAATAGGCATTCGGGTTCATAAACCCTTTGAATACGGTGCCAATGATAATCTTGATATCCAACCACAACGACCAGTTATTGAGATACTCCAGGTCACATTCCACCCGCTGCTGCATCTTATCCAGCGTATCGGTCTCACCCCGGAAGCCCCGCACTTGGGCCAAGCCGGTAATCCCCGGTTTCACCTTATGGCGCTTCATATAAGATTCCACCAGATCTTTGTAATACTCGTTATGAGCCAGCGCATGAGGCCGGGGACCAACGATAGACATCCGCCCCTGCAACACATTAATAAACTGCGGCAACTCATCGAGGCTGGTACGGCGAATAAAGGCACCAACCCTCGTCACCCGGGGATCACCTTTGGTGGCCTGAGTCACCTGGCCTTCACCTTCCTGGTGTACCTTCATACTGCGGAACTTATACACCTTCACCTGCTGGCCAGAAGCCCCATGACGAAACTGCTTGAAAAACACTGGCCCCGGTGACGAAAGCTTCACCGCAATGGCCACACCCACCATCACCGGTGAAATCAGCAGCAAAATCAGGCTGCCAATCACAATATCGGACATCCGTTTAATAATGGCATTAATACTGTCCATGGGAGAACAGCTGATGTCCAGAGAGTAAAATTCACCGATTCTGGTGATGGAATGGTTCAGCAGAGGCAGATCCTGCATTCCCGGCATATAACGGATATTTGCCGTACTGTGCCGCAGGGCAAACATCACCGGCTGAAGAATGGCATTCCTGGTAAAGGGCACGCAAAGCCAGCATTCATCGAAGATATGGCCTTGTCCTAAATAAGCCTCCAGTTCTCCCAGTGCCTGCTCATTATTCTGGTGTTTGATAATATGTTGTAGCCGATAGCCATAGCTATTATCTTTGGAGAAGTACTCCTTCATGGCTTCAAAGTTACGGCCCTCACCAATCACCAGTACACGGCGGGTATTGCGCCCCCGGCTACGGAATTGCATCAGAATCCGATAGAGAACGAACCGGATTGTTAATACCATCGGGATGGCTAGCCCTACCCAGGTAGAGAGCCACATACGTGAATACTCCTCGGTGGTTTTGGTCATCACCAGGAACGTGATCAGTGCTATAAACGACAATGACCATGCAGCCGCTACCTTGGTGAATCGCTCACTCACCTGTCGCCCCCGCCAGGGAGCATAGACATCACACAAAAATGAAAACACCACCACCAGAAGTGCCTGCATGGTTATCAGATTGATATAGTGAGTGTCATAGTTACCAAACCGGACCCATTCGGCCAGTTCTGCGCAGGCAAAAGCAATGGCCACATCCATAATAACCAGCAAGAAAAAAGGCAGCCGCGACCGGCCAGATAACAACGAGGTAGGCATTTACATTCAAATCCAGCTTTTTTAGATTTGCCAGGGAGGCACAGAGATAAGAAAAAAATCATTACCTCTGTGTCTCTGTGGCCAGATAAATCTTTCAGGTCACCTGCCTGCGCAATTGTGTAACAAGAAAAGGCAGAGCAGCCAGTAATAATCCGGCGCAGGTAACCAGAAAGTCCAGTGGGTTAAAATGACGCAACGGCAAAACAAACTGCAGACCTTCATCCAGGGCACAGCCAGACACCAGCAGCAGTAACAACCAGCCCCGATGCCAGAACTCTGAGCTGGCCAGATGAGCCAGCATTGAAAGAATAAAGGCCATCACAAAATGCATCTGCAAATTGCCGCCCAGAAAATGCTCAATACTGCCCCAGGCCCAGTGGCCATAACCAAGGCTTTTGCTGGCAGAAAGAATTACCAGAAGGGCCAGCCAGCCGACCGCTAAAATCCTTACCAAATTTTGAGTCCTTTTTTTAAACCATGGGGTTCGCTTCCCACCGCCCACTTCCTGTAAAAGATAAGAGCAGTGCTTTTTCGGGCAGCGGGAGGCGATCTTTTATTGCCGAATCAAACTCAGTAGTTCACCAGTTTTTACTTCCATCGGCGCCACATCCCTCAGGGAAAAATCATGAAAGCTATGGATTTTTCTAGCACTTAATCAAGTAGTGCTCACTAACTTCCTAGAGCTAGTCAGCCAAGGGTAAAAATATCACTTTCTTTGAGGAGCCTGTGCTTACTGGTGTTGAGCGAATTTGCTTACTTTATAGTCTTTGAGCTCAAAGCTATAAATGGTGCTGCACTCCAGCTATAGCAAGGGCTTTCATGATTTTTCCCTGCCCCAACCACCCTAACCTGTGCCCGGTTACATATCCCAAATCCGAAGTCTGAGCGGGATGCCATGATTGCCGCCACCGCTATCATTCATCAAATGACCGTTGTTAATCGGAACATCAGAGACTTCGAACAGACAGGAGTTAAACTATTAAACCCTTGGGAGCCTTGAATCGAAAAACCGCAGTCAGGGACCGTAGAGGCCGAAGACCTAATGAGGCGGAAGTGAGCGGATTCCATCAGTGCCAGAGGCATTGAGACCTCACCCGAAGGCCGCTCTCTTTATTAAGAGATTGGAAGCATTACTCTTTAAAAGCCGTTGTGACAACTCTTCCTTGCAATGCGGGGCGGACCATATACGACCCCGGTTTCTGATTTTGGTGCCTGTCTAAAGCATGTAGGGAAATTTATTGTTGCAATAAATCAAGATAAATGACAGTGGTATAGATATCAAAATCACAGATAATGTAAGCAAAGTATCATCCAATAATAAAAACTTCTTAACTAATAACATTAAAAAAGGATGGGTAAAATATATCGCACTTGAAATTAAAGCTATTTTTTTATACGTACTTTTAATTTCGAGCATTAACGTCAAAATGAAAAGTGATGGACATATAATCAATAATGAAAACAGCAAGTCAAAACCTTCTTTTTCATCAAGCATAAAGAAGTTAATATTACTCTCAAGAAGCAATAATAAAACACCAACCAGTGATAGCATTTTCATATTTGATATCTTTACTTTATCTTGCATACCATGTTTCTTTATCAAATAACCAATGGCAAAGAAAGGAAACCCAAAAAACAGGAAATTCCTATACACGATCAATCGATCAAATTCATAATTCACCAGATTGTCATCGATCAGATTATATGCACTCAAATACTGCATAAATAATCCAGTCGTGTAAAGCCCAAAACTAGTCAACAAAATTGAGTTGGTACTTTTCTTAGACAGCAAATAAAGAAGCATTGCTGCTCCTATAGTTCCAGGCAAATACCAAAGATGGTGATAACCAAACAAAAGTATCTTAATTATTTCTGTTAGATTTAGCACATTATAAAAATCTGGTTTAAACCAAAAATAACCGTAGAACAACATCCAAAAGCAATACAAAGACAATATTCTTACGAACCATTTTTTTAAAGAATTTTTCTCTATTGCGTCATAGAAGAAAAATCCATTTATAATAAAGAATATAGGTACCGCTATTCTAAAAAGACCATTTGTAAGATTGTATGACACCTGACTATTGATATCTGAAAAAAAATTGGCATGAAGCCCTACAACCATAAATGCTAATGCTAACTTCAATGAATCAAGCGTGATATTTCTTTGCATTTCAATAAGATCAAAAAGAGAAATGTTAAATATGTTTGCTTCTAAAGACTG
>JAQFVO010000969.1 GCA_027942505.1 Endozoicomonas sp.
GAATATATTGATGACTGTTTTGACCACTCATCCGTCGTCGTCAACCATTTTGCCCTGCAACGTATGCATGTGGGGCAAGACTATAATAATGCACTGATTGCCACCATCAACAAGTTTGCCCACATTAAAGGACTATGGAAAGGACGTTGATTTATCTGTTAACAATATCTTTGTCATGAACGACAGAAAGTCAGAGTAAACTACACCAGAAGATTAAATATCATCATTCGGCCCAGCTGCATGGCACAAGTGAGGAGCCGCTTTTTGCAGAGACACAGAGGATAAGATGTTTTTCTTTACTCTGTGCCTCCGTGGCAAGCTATTATTTGCTGGGCAGAATCGAAATGGGGAAGTTATTTCCATCCTAAAGCCATTGATAATGAAGGGTATTGAATATAAATATAATTTCTGATGTAAAAGTTTAAAAACGACAATAATCGTATTAAGTCCCGGAACAGCTGCCTTCGGGCTGCCTTGTTATGATCCGGCATGCCATACGCTCCCGCAACCCTTCATCAGCCATCTCCATCGGTGTCACCCCACAGCGCTCAGGGCAGAATGCTTGACAGTACCTACTGACGCAACGCTTATGAACGGATTTGTGCGGCCTGCATATTTCACAATTGTTCACGCAGAATATGGGGCTGACTATCAAGAAAAACGGCAGAAATGCCAGCACACTGCAAGCCACCGCAGAAGTCAAGCATGTGGCTTCGCAAACCTGGCCACATGAGAAGGCATTGACGGGGGCTTTAGTGGATGTGTCCGCGCCATGCTCCAGCAAGGCGAAGATCTCTGGCTCATTTTTTTCCAGTATGGCCAGGTGCAGGGGTGTGATTCCTTTGTTAGCTTTTGCGTTGACATCTGCCCCTCTGTCCAACAGCGCATTGATCACTGCTTCGCAGTTCCCCGCCTTGGCGGCGTAGTGGATTGCCTGCCACCCGAGGTAATCTGCCTCATTAATGTCAGTGCGATAATCCATGAGCAACAGGTTGGCCATCTGGGTGTTATTTTTAATGGCGAACATTAAGGGTGTCATTCTGCTTGGTGTGGTGACGGCGTTGACGTCCGCCTTCCCTGCTAACAGAGTGTGCAACGCCTGCTCATTGAATTCCTGACCACGACACAGAATGTGCAGGGCAGTTAACCCCCGGAAATGGGTGTCAACGCTGGCTTTTGCTTCAAGCAGACTGCTGATTACTTCACTGTCAACAGTTTCGGCATCACAGGACAGGTG
>JAQFVO010000970.1 GCA_027942505.1 Endozoicomonas sp.
GGCACAATCAGGGCAAACACCAGGTCAACCGGCTCACGGTCCACAGCATCAAAATCCACCGGCTCCGCCAGACGAATAAACAGACCAACAGGCTGCGGGCAGTATTTGCAGCGGCAGTGAGGAATGGCTATCCCGCCCCCAAACCCAGTGGTACCAATGCGCTCCCGCGCGACCAGGGCGTCAAATAGTTCACCATGATTGATTTCAGGGACATCGCTACTGATGTGCTCGGCGATAAATTCCAGAATTTTCTTTTTGCTGACCCCGCGCACACCATCAAAAGTGCGCTCGGGGGTTAAGATGCGATGAATAATCATGCTTGATAAGAATGGCAACCTTTACAATCAGATGGCATGGCCACTGGCACCTTGCTGCCTGTTCAGAGCTTTCTCTTTCTGTTTAACCAGCTGACGATCCAGTTTGTCCGAGAGCTGGTCAATGGCTGCGTACATGTCGTCACTTTCGGCGGTCGCATTAATCTCGGCTCCGCGGGTATGCAGGTTTGCCTCCGCTCTCTGCACCAGTTTTTCCACACTCAGCGTCACCTGGACGTTGGTAATATGGTCAAAATGTGACGCAAGACGTTCCAGCCTCTTGATCACATAGTTGTGCAGAGCTTCTGTTACCTCGACATGGTGTCCACTGATGTTGACTTGCATGAACGCTCTCCTGATCCCATTTCCAAATAATCACCAGGGCGCGGGATTTTTCGCTCCGGATGATCTGAATTTTAACACTGCCAATATGCCTTGGAATATCCCGAAGCAAAAAAAACTGTTATTTACCCGACTTATTCGCATTTCTTACGTCAGTTATTGTCTATAAACAAAGCCTTACCGTACTGCATTTGACCACCATTACCACATTGTTTGCGCGCATTCGATGGAGGGATTTTCATAGCCTCACGGTATTTGGCAACAGTGCGCCGGGCCACCCGAATCCCCTGCTGGCTCAACAGGTCGGCAATTTTGCTGTCACTGAGCGGTTTACGTGCGGGCTCACTGGCAATCAGCTTGCGAATATGCGCTCGAATGGCCGTGGACGAACACTCTCCTCCCTTGTCAGTAGGAACATGACTGGAGAAAAAATACTTGAGTTCGTAAACCCCTCTTGGGGTATACAGATACTTTTGCGTCGTGACCCGGGAAATTGTCGACTCATGCATCCCCACCGCACTGGCAATATCGGCCAGTGTCAGCGGCCTCATGGCTTCCTCGCCCTGCTCCAGGAACGCCTGCTGGCTGGCGATGATCTCGCAGGTTACCTTCATCAAGGTCTCATTGCGACTGTGCAGGTTTTTCAAAAACCAGCGGGCCTCATGCAAATGGTTCTTCATGAACACATTATCGCGGCTGTTGTTGGCCCTTTGCACCAGTGAGGCGTAACTGTTGTTGATGCGCAGTTTCGGCAACGCTTCCTGGTTCAGCTCCACCGTCCAGCACTCATTGACTTTGCGCACCGACAGATCCGGCACCACGTACTGCGCCTCACCCTGGTCAATCGCACTGCCCGGACGGGGGTTGAATTGCCGAATCAGCGCCAGGGCATCACTCAGCTGCCCTTCGTGCCATTTGGTCCGGCGTAAAATGCGGGCGTAGTCACGATTACCGAGCAGCTCAAGGTGTGAGGTGATCAGTTCTTCGGCGTTGTTGCGATGCGCGGCTGCAGGAGGCAACAGGCGCAGCTGCACCAACAGGCATTCGCGCAGGTCAGCACTGGCACAGCCGACCGGGTCAAACTGCTGAATACAGTGTTGCATGGCGCAGACTTCAGCCATTGACAGCGCTTCCAGCTGGGATTGTAACGCCGCCAGCAAATCATCCAGGGAACAGGTCAGATAACCATCTGGGTTGACGGCCTCAATGATGGCCAGCCCGATGAGACGCTCTCGATCACCCATGGGCATCATATCCAGCTGCCACTCCAGGTGGTCCTGTAACGACTCAACCAGTGTCGAACGCGCTAGTGGATCATAGTCATCACTGGCGGGCAGACTGCTGTAGACATCATCCCAGACCGAATCAACAGGCAGGTCATCAGGAATACTTTCTGACCACTCGGCCACCTCCTGTGGTTCTGGCTCCGGCGCGCTCAGATCGATGAGTCCAGCCTCTTCATCACTGATATCACCATCGTCACTCTCCAGCATCGGATTGGAGTCCAGGGCTTCCTGAATCTCCTGCTGGAGATCCATAGTCGATAACTGCAACATCCGAATGGCTTGTTGCAGCTGGGGGGTCATTGTTAACTGCTGGCCCAGCTTGATATGCAGGGATAGTTTCATAGGCCGCTGTGAGCTCTCGCGTCGTTGCCAGTCTACGGGTCAAGCCTGCTGATTATAAACCCATAGCCTTTTTTTAAGCCATAGAGCAGGCATGTGACATCGATGACCTGCGACAGGTTCGGGGCAAAGATTCCGTATTAAATGGAGCGATCAGTACCGACTATATCTGGTTGTGCAAG
>JAQFVO010001141.1 GCA_027942505.1 Endozoicomonas sp.
GGTCATGTACCTGAGCCTGATGGCCCAGCGCGGGCGTAATGGTGCCATGAGTGCCGAACAGGTGATGTCGGTGGTCCGCGAGCAGCTGCTGGCCCGCCCATACCTGCAAGTAGGCGGCAACGAAACCACCGGTATGGGCTGGTTTTATCTGCGGCCAGTAACAAAGGAGATTACGGATGAAACTCAAAGCCTCCTTGCGCCGAAGGAATGAGCAAACCACCATGGCTACCAACGACAAACAAACACCACAGACCATCGCACAAAAAAGGGCTGCCTTCAGTTATCAGCGAGTGAGGGCAATGGTCAGTGGCAGTACGCCAGATGATAAGGCACCACAACGATTCAAAGCCTACGCCAACAGCTTCCCGGCCAAGGTCCAGATGAATGGTCTTGGGCAGGCGCTGGCCTTTGCCCGCAGCAAGTCCGGGACAACGGCGGAAGGCAAGGCTTGGCAACACCTTTACCAGCTGGTCAGTGACTGGCTTGCCCGGCCAGAGGGCTGTTTCCCGAATCAGGATGTGCTTGAAGGCATTATGTCTTCAGATATGCAGGGCTACTGTCAGGCCCAGGCTGAAGTTCAGGCCCTGATGGTCTGGGTAAAACAGTTTGCCCGTGCTGAAATCCGGGGAGGTGACTGATGCCGCAGCCACTTTATAAAAATGCTGAATGCCCAAAACCGGCAGCCAACTTTCATAAAGGCCTATGGTTTGAACGCTTTTTTAATTACAGCGATCCCACCTTTAAAGAAGTTGGGGTTAAGAATAAAGGAGACTGCATTGATCAAGTCTCTGGCGCTGCAGGCAGTGATCATGAAATTGAACGATTTTCCGCCCGTCAGATTCAGCTAATCAACAGCCTCGGCGGGCAGTTTCAGATATTCACACTCGACTGGCACTTTGTCACGGGTATGGGTAATGAACACCCGGTAGAAAACGGTTTTCTCTGGCATCCGACGCAGGGCACGCCCTACCTGCAAGGTTCAGCGGTGAAAGGGCTGCTGCGAAGCTGGCTGGAGCAGAATCTGGAACCCGGCAGCCAGCGGCAGGCACTGTTACACCGTTGGTTTGGCAGTGAAGGGAAAAAGCCTGGGTTTGGCAGCGAAGGGAAAAAGCCTGAAGAGCAACAGCGCGACAACCAGGCTGGTGGCCTGATCTTCCACGATGCCATTCCGGTAGGAGCAACTCGGGTCGGGGCCGATATCATGACCCCGCATATGGGTAAATGGTATGAAAAAGGTGGAGAGGGTCGTCCAGCGAACAGTCCTGAGACCATTCCCGCCGACTGGCATAACCCGGTACCCGTACCATTTCTGGTCACCACCCGTGCGTCGTTCCTTTTTGCGGTTTCCCCAAGAACCGGGGACATGAAAGATGGCATTGCTGATGTTATGGCGTTTCTGGGCAATGCCCTGGAAGAACTCGGAGCCGGGGCAAAAACATCCGCAGGCTATGGTTCCATGCAGCGCGCTGAAGATCAGGAGACAGAATTTGCCCAGCGTTTGCAAGAGCAGCAGGAACGACAACAGCAACAGGCGTTCGAAGCTTCCCTTTCTCCTGCTAAGAGAGCGATTTATCAGGTGCGCCAGCAACTGAAAGCAGACATTCGCAGTGGTAATCAAAATGCCGGTGGTGACTGTAAAAGAGAGCTGAACCTATTGATCACCCGGGCGGCCACTGAGCAGTGGTCAACAACTGAACTGGAAGCGCTGCACCAGCTGGCAATGGACACATTGAACCATCACGGCCCGTCCCCGAAAAAAGGCAAAGGCAAGGAGCTGATGCAGAAAATCCGCAGGCTTCAGGAGCAGGCAACATGAGTCGCTGGCCACTGGCGGTCTACCAATTCCGGGTGCAGATGGACAGCGACCTTCTGTTGCCGCGTTTTGCCAGTTCCCTGCTGCGTAGCGTCTTTGGCAATACGTTGAAGCGTCTGGTCTGTTCCGGGCACGGTCTGGATAAGCCCTGTCCGGAACACTGTGCCTACCGGTTGCTGTTTGCACCGGTAAATCAACCTGGAGCCCGGTTTACTGATGCCGCGCCGCCACTCATCTTCCGTTTTCCGTTGATTGATAAAATACCCGACCACCTGGTGTTTTCCATGGTCCTGTACGGTCCGGCACTGGACTATCTGCCATTGATTACCGATGTCTGGCGTCGGGCTTTTGAGCAGGGTATTGGCCGTTCACGCCAGAGAGGGCGACTCAGTTCTGTGGCGGTTCAATTACCAGACGGGCACTGGCAACCAGTTTATGACAGCACAGCAGGCCTTTTTCTCCCACATCAGCCAGAACTGGTGTTGGCCAGTGTTGATGACAGCGCTGTGGATAAGTTGAAACTCCGCCTTGAGAGCCCCATGCGGTTGATGACCGCAGGAAAGCTACTGCCCTGTGAAGCATTAACCACGGACGCCCTGGCCAGAGCCTTGCTGAGAAGAATACAACTGCTGAGCCAGTCCTATCTTCATCAGTCTGTCCCCGATTGGCAGCAGTTTCAGAGCTGGTTTGCATCGGTCAATCTCAAGGCGGTGTTGCAACGGGTTGTTCTGAGTCGTTATTCATCCAGACAAAAGCAGTCCATGAGGTTGACCGGGTACCTGGGTGAAATCCATTTACAGGGAGTTCCCCGGGAGCTGTATAGCTGGTTGGTGCTTGGGCAATACCTGCACCTGGGCAAAAACAGTGTGATGGGGTTGGGGCAGTACTGTCTGAGCCATTCAATGGATTTACAGGAAATCGAATAATGACTAAATCAAACCGATTAACCCTGATGGTATGTATTGCTTCGGCACAGAGCGCAGCCAATATTTTACCGGTGGTTGCCCGCAGGCCAGAGCGGGTAATTATTGTTCAGTCGGAGAAAATGGTCCGACAGGCCGGGGAGCTTAAGCACTGGCTGACTACCCACGCCGATTTTCAACCGGAACAGTTGGACATTCGTGATGGGCTGCCCGACAGCGGTATCAACCGACTGGCAGAGTACGCACTGGACTTGCGCGGAGAACTGGAAGAATTCTGGCCCGAATATCGGCTGATCTTCAACGCCACTGGCGGGAATAAATTGATGGCTCTGGCTTTCGTGGATGTGTTCCGTGATGACAATATTGAGATTATTTACACCGATACGGACCACGACTTACTGGAAGTGCTTGAGCCGAAGGATCAGCCAGCGGAGCACATACCTGCGGTCTTTAATATCCCTTCTTACCTGGCATCCCAGGGCTACCTGGCAAGAAAGACCGACAGTGATGATGAGAATTGGTGTGCCAATGCCCTGCGTAGAAAACCCCTCACCAAGTGGCTGGTCGAGAATATCGACAGCTTGATTAAAAATGACGGATCGGGCCTCCTGCCTCAGATTAACGGAATTATCCACAACGTTGTTCTGGATCGGAACCAGCAACTACGTTCACCGAAAGACTACCAGGAGTTGAATTACGTGAGTTACCGGGATCATCAGGTGCTGCACCGCCTCACTGATGAGGGCATTCTTGTCTGGACTGCGGATGATGACCAGAAAATCCAGTTTCCTTCAGCCGAGGCGGCGCAATATCTCGGAGGACGCTGGCTGGAGGAATATGCCTGGCATATTGCCCGGGATACCGGGGCTGAGAATATTGCTGCTGGCATGGATATTACCGATGCCTTACAACGAAGAGACGGGGTTCGTAATGAACTGGATATGGTTATGGTTCATAATAACCGGCTTTTGCTGGTGGAGTGCAAAACCGGGCAGATTCAGAAAGAACAACGGGACTCGGAGGTGATTTATAAGCTGGACAGCCTGGCAAACCATGCGGGCGGTTTATACTGTGAGCGACTGTTAGTCAGTGCAGCCCCGGTGGATCACCAGCGGAAAAACGGGCAGAAAGTAAAAGTAAGTGCCCGGGCCAGGAGTTACGATATTGATGTATTGCAATACCAGGGGGTGAAGAAGCTGAGGAATGTTCTGCTGAACTGGATGGAGAAGGGATGGCTGACAATTCCGGATTAGCATGATGGTAGCAGCTAAGCTTTTTTGTGATTAATGAATTTTTGCTTCTCAGGTAGTGAAAAAATGGCCAAAATAACCCCTGTGGCTAGAGGGGCTTGTAACTGGTTGAAAATAAATCGTTATTCTGGTTCTGGAGTTCCGGAACCCCCCCGCTTTTAAGGGGATTAAGACTCACCATCACCATTCTCTGATACTCGGGGCGTTGTTCCGGAACCCCCCCGCTTTTAAGGGGATTAAGACGTCAGGGCTGGGTTAGTGATATTGAGTACTTTCAGTTCCGGAACACCCCCGCTTTTAAGGGGGATTAAGACGAAGTTTTGCACATGTGCAAAACGCGGGTGACAGGTTCCAGAACCTCCCCATTTTTAAGAGGATTAAACCCCCATCGTGCGACACCATCACCCCCTACCGGGCAAACTTTCGTACTGCTCCCTGGATCAATAGATCAAGGGACACATTCGACGTGATGCTTCTGAGATACCCTGCGTTTCGACCATCCGGATCACAGAAAAAAACCTTTTGTCGAATTGCCTGTTTCACGCTTTCCCAGTCGGTCTGGTAACCACTGTACCAGGCCGCACAGGCAATCAGCCCCCGGATTATCGGATAAAAGCCATCTGAGCCAATACGTGACATCCAGCGTTCACCATAATGGGAGACAAGAAAAGGCACATCGCTGCCAGTCTTTGTCTGCTGTCTTTCTGTCCGGGAACGCTGGGGTAACTTGACCCTTAGTAATGCCGCTGACAATTGGTCTTTTTGCCCATAAAGCAAACCACTGCGCAAAGGAATGGGATCATCCATGTTATTGACCTCCTCCCGCCCCTGAAGGAGCGGGATTCCTGTTAGTCACCTAACAAGCTTCCTGTTTCGACACGCCTTCCCTAGATAGTGGTTTTTAAGCCGCTATCCCCGTTCCAGTCGCTCCACAGGCTAACCCCGCCAGTCCGGCGGTTTTGATGTTCTTTGCTGCGTTTATGTCCCTGTCGTGGTAGGTACTGCACTCCGGGCATTCCCATTCACGGATAGACAACGGCAGACTTTCATGGACAAACCCACAGGCAGAGCAACGCCTGGAACTGGGAAAGAATCGGTCTATCTCAACCACAGTACGATCAGCCCATTCAGACTTGTACTTCAGTTGTCGGACAAACTCTCCCCAGTTGGCATCTGCAATGTGCTTGGCCAGCTTTGGATTTCTGAT
>JAQFVO010001186.1 GCA_027942505.1 Endozoicomonas sp.
AACGGTCTGTCCATCGGTTCGTTACCGGCAACCGGCTATTGATTGACCACCTCAGAAATAATCCTGTCGATTACAGCAAGTCTTTCCCAATACAACACAGTCCGGCCATTTATACGAAATATACCAGTCATTTTCGCGAGCTTTCGGTCAGGGCATCCTCTGTTAACCTCATATCAATTCATTATTTCGTTGAGTCGAGTGACATAGCTTTTTGTACGGTAAATTACCAGCACAACTGCATGATTCAGCAAGATTATAAGGGTGAACAGTTGCATGTGTGGACGAGCCAGAAGAATGGTTTCTGGGAAATTGAGCACACAATTGATTACCGGTCATTCGTTATTGACTGCCATGTACATGACACAGGTATTTTGATCCTTGGTGCGGAGGAGGATGGAAAAGGTCTGTTAATCATTATTGAACGTAATGAATCGGACAAATGGAATTTGACTCAAAAGCAGTACTTGACTGAAATTTCACCATTACTGGAAAACCATGAAGTACATAAGTTGCACCTGGCAGAAAATCAACGAGTGGTACTTTGTGAGTTGTCCAAACTTGACATCAATAATGGTGTGGTATTGATTTTTTGTCTTAATACTGATGGTCGATGGCAGACAAAATACCGGTTTGAAGCTTGTCCTGATCTTGTTAATGAGTTTCAGTCCGTGATCAGTCAGGATTCCGGACATATTGCGCTGTTTAACGGTGAGAAAATTTTTTTTGTGAGCGAGCAGGATGATGGGGCCTGGACAAAAACGGGGGAAATCAAGTCTGAATTGCTGGTTGACCATAAAATTATGGAATTCTGTACGGATGATCATCACTTTGTCGCATGGGGTGAAAAAAAACAGAGGCCATGCAGCAACCCACCATTGAGCAAAGAGGTCTGTGTTATTGTTGCCAGTCTTGATGATCAGGGCCGTTGGTCGGAAGTAACGAAAATAGACAGAACCTGTGACCCGGCAATCCTGCAACCAGTGTCACACGCCAAGTTCAGTCTGGATGCTAAACAATTGTTTGTCTGTGTTAATAATGAGTTGATCATCCTGAGTCTGCGTGCGTGGGTGACATCAACTCACCTGCTGGAGCCGTGGGATGGCAACACATGTAAAATCAGGACTACAATGGACCCATCGTTATTTATGGTCACCTCAGGCAAGAGGGCATGGATTTGTGCCATTGATGCCTCTGGAGTCTGGGCCAAACAGTATGAGTTGCCCTGTTTTCCTGAGTCTGCGCCCAAAATCAGCGCTGACGGCAATACGGTAATTTGCATCGACGAAAACGCGTGGCAGGTTGTCCTCTGGTACCGCACTGACATTGATCAATGGATAAAACAAGAGTTTGCTATTCCGGCCACCATGGTGGAGTTCAGTCCAGATGGTT
>JAQFVO010001197.1 GCA_027942505.1 Endozoicomonas sp.
GGCTACGCCCGGCAGACAAAAAAGGCTTCCTTTGTGCCTTGGTGTCTTTGTGGTTCAACGCTTTTTTGCTTTTTGCGACAACCTCGCAAGGGGGATTTCTCCTGGAAACCGGTTTTTCCGGTCAGCTCCCCGGGTACGCTGATCAGCGAATTAGCGTCGCTTACCTTTAAGTAGTCCGAGGGTACTTAAACCAAGATGGCATATCATTTGTCATCTAAAATAGCCTGTTAGCGTAAAAAAACTCTAAATCCCAGATAAAGGGTGGGAACTTGTTCTTGAAAAAACGTTCCAATTATACAAGGGGGTACTGAACAGCAGCGACAGTCGCTTAACGTGAGCGCCGGTCGCACCACGTATAAGCGGAGAGCACAAGATGCATAAAAATTTAGCCCCCCAGATTTTGCTAGCCCTCGTTGCAGGTGTTATTACAGGTACAGTCATTCAGCTGTTCTCAACCCCAAACGGCGCTGTTCAGACCTTTCTGGTCAGTGGCCTGTTCCACGCTGCGGGCACTATGTTCGTGGCCATGATCAAAATGCTGGTGATACCCCTGATTTTCGTCTCTATCGTCCATGCGGTATGCAGCCTTAATGACATAACCCAGGTGGGCCGGCTGGGTCTGAAAACCTTTGCCATCTACCTGGTCAACACGTTGTTGGCCATCGTCTCGTCCATGGTGATCACGGTGATGGTTGCCCCAGGTAGCAGTGCCAATCTTGGCCATGCCGATCAGGTGGCCCGAACTGGCGGCAGTGAGCTTCCTTCGCTGCTGAAAATGCTGATTAATGTGGTGCCTGCCAACCCATTTCAGGCGGTGGTAGAAGGCAATATTCTGCAGATTTTATTTATGGCCATCATCATCGGTGTGGCCATCAAAAAGCTGGAAAACCACGAGACTCACAGCGTCAGTAACGCTTTCTCTCTGGCTAACAGTGTCATGATGAAGCTGGTGGGTATGGTCATGAGCCTGGCACCTTACGGCGTGTATTTCCTGACGGCAAAGCTGTCTGCGACACTAAACGGCACCAGTATTGTCAGTGTGCTTTCGTATGTCCTCACCTGCCTGGCCATCATGTGTCTGTGGCTGTTTGTCCTTTATCCCATTCTCATTGGGCTGGTGATTAAGCGTTCACCGATGTTTTTTATCCGTAATACTCGAGAGCAGGTTATGTTTGCTCTCTCTACCGCCAGTTCCAATGCCTCCATTCCCGTCACTTACCAAACCCTGATTGAGAAATTTAAAGTGCCAGAACATGTTGCCGGCTTCACGGTGCCGCTCGGCGCCACCATCAATATGTCTGGCTCGGCGATTTATATGACCGTTGCCGCTTTGTTTGTGGCCAATGCCTGGCACGTCAACCTGAGTCTGCTGGAAATGGGGTCCATGGGATTCACCACGTTCCTGCTGGCGGTTGCCACTGGGGGGATTCCCGGTGGCGCGGCCGTTTCTACCGGCGTTTTGCTCCATACCATGGGGCTGCCGGTCGAGGCCATGGCCATCATCCTGGCCACAGACCGGATCACTGATGCCGGCTGCACTGTTACCAACGTGGTCGGCAACACTGTCGCCGGTATTCTCTGCTCTGTGGGAGAGGATCAGCCAGAAATACCGCCATCATTGGCTGGCGACACCAACAACAAGCTGCAAGGTAAGGCTGATATGTGCTAAGCCGACACCCAAGAATTGTCCTGAAATAATTTCCTCATTTCCAGGGACGCTACCCGCTGCCCGCAAAAGCATAAACGGTTGGCCTGCGGGTAGCTCCTGAAATGTAGAAATTATTTAAAGACAACTCGTCAGTGGGCCGGTATACCCCTGCTGGCATCCACTGTCGGGTAAACAACTGGCTTGCTTAAAGACATGGGTTGCAAACTGGTATATTCTGCCAAAAATTTTCCCATTGGGTATGGCGTATGCACAGATTTCACGGACTCTACGGCGTAACTGATAGTCAATTACAGCCAGATGATCGAATTTTGATCGAGACCGTAGAGCAGGCTTTGATGGGTGGTATGAAAGTTTTGCAATACCGGGATAAAAGCCTCGATGCAAGCAAAAGGCTGCGACAGGCCGGTGCTTTAAAAGTGCTGTGTCGTCGTTACCAGGCTCTGCTGATCATCAACGATGATGTTGAACTGGCCCTCGATGTTGAAGCTGACGGCGTCCACCTGGGGCAGCAGGATGACACTCTGGCCAATGCCAGACAGCGCCTGGGTGACTACGCCCTGATCGGAATCAGTTGTGAAAACTCGCTGGAAAAGGCCAGAATTGCCGCCCGGGATGGGGCCAGCTATCTCGCCTTTGGTAAATTTTTCCCCTCTCGTACCAAACCCGATGCGAAAAATGCTGAGTTGTCCATTCTTACCGAGGCGCAGCAGCTGTTTGATCTGCCTGTTGTTGCCATTGGTGGCATTACCCTGCAAAACGCTGCCAGCGTGATCGATGCCGGGGCCGATATGGTTGCCGTGGTTAACAACTTGTTCGCGACACAAAATATTCGCCAGCGCGCCCATGACTTTGGTGCGTTGTTTGGCAGCAATAAAACCGACTAAGCCCCGCTGCCTGTTCGTATAAATCGTGCGTCGATGGCCAGCGGCCACTGACTGATCTTGTGTGCATTAAGTAGCTGGCCATATGGAATCACATATTTCTGGCTACTTGGGCAGGTGCTATGCGAGGCACAACGGAGGGAG
>JAQFVO010001215.1 GCA_027942505.1 Endozoicomonas sp.
CGACCGGTCAGGGCCGGGTTGAGGAAGTTCTTACCGGTACCACCAAACACCTCTTTACCGATGACCACACCAAAGGAGATACCCAGGGCCACCTGCCACAGCGGAATGGTGGGCGGTACGATCAAAGCGAAAAGGATCGACGTAACAAAGAAGCCCTCGTTCACTTCGTGCTTGCGCACAATGGCAAACAGCACTTCCCAGAAACCACCGACAATAAATGTGGTGGCGTACACAGGCAGGAAGAACACCGCACCATAAATCATGTTGTCCCACAGACTGGCCGGGTCGTGGCCAGCGAGCAGGGCGATGAGCATACCATGCCAGTCAGCAGGAGCCGCCAAGCCGCCGGCAATGGCGGTATTGGCCTGATAGCCAACGTTCCACATACCAAAAAACATGGCTGGGAAGGTACACAACCAGACGATGCCCATCATCCGCTTCAGGTCGATGGCATCACGCACGTGGCTGGTGTTGTTGGTTTTGTCAGTCGGTGTGTAAAACAGCGTGTCAGCCGCTTCATACAGCGCGTAGAACTTCTCGTATTTACCGCCCTTGACAAATTGCGGCTCCATTGAGTCAAGGAGATTTCTTAATATTTTCACTGTTTACCCCTCCAGCTCAATACGGGTCAGGTTGTCACGCAGCAGGGGACCGTACTCATATTTGCCGGCACAGACAAAGGTACAAAGGGCCAGATCTTCTTCTTCCAGCTCCAAAGCCCCGAGCTTCTGCGCGGTTTCGGTATCACCGACGATGATCGCACGGAGCAACTGCGTGGCCAGAATATCCAGTGGCATCACTTTTTCGTAATTACCGACCGGCACCATCGCCCGTTCACCACCGTTCGTGGTGGTGCTGAAATTAAACAGCCGGCTCTTGCTCAACCCTGAGGTCATCACGCGCATGATCGAGAAACGATCTACCGTGGGGTTGACCCAGCCAAGGAACAGACGTTCGTCGCCCTCTTCCAGAACCGACACTTGATTATGGTAACGGCCAAGGTAGGCGAACGCGCCGTTAGCGGTTCTGCCACCGAACACGGAACCAGAAATAATACGGTTAATTCCGGCCTTCAGTTCACCCGCGGACAGCTCATCCGTACTGGCTCCGAGGCGAGTACGAAGCAGACGAGGCCACATTTGACTTATTTCAGGCTACAGAAACTCGATCAGTCTTCAATGCACTACAATTTTCGCCCTTCATCAACTGAGAAAATGTGGCAATGTTTTGTCGATGGTTTCAAAGTCGCAAAAAACTCACCCCAATAGTCTTTGCAATACTTTTAACCTTTCCGTCACATTCACAGCAGTCGCAGCGGACAGTCATTTAACAGCCTCTATGATCACTTGCAACAAAATGCCCATCAGCATGTTCAGCCACTGTAATATCCGTTCTACTGAATATCACTTTGCTTTCATTTAGGTTTTCAGCCAATGAAAATAAGTCCTATCGATATAAAGGTGAAATGTTTTTTAAAAAAATTGTTTTCCCCCCAAGTTCTCCCCCCAAGTTTAGTTGTTG
>JAQFVO010000991.1 GCA_027942505.1 Endozoicomonas sp.
TTCCCAACGATCTGCAGACACCAACGGTAATGAATATGTAGACTGATTGATATTGATTTATTGAGAAATTGACCGACGGAGTTGGGGAATGGTGGACTGGTTGGTTGTCTGACTGACTAACCGTCCAAGTGACGGACCACTGACTGACTCTCTCTGACAGAGTGACTAACTGACTGTCTGACAGAACGACTGACTGACTGACAGAGCCACTGACTGACTTACCAACCAACTGGCTGACTGTCTGACAGAACAACTGACTGACTTACCAACTGACTGACTGAGCCACTGACTGACTTACCAACTGACTGACTGACAGAGCCACTGACTGACTTACCATTAAGTGACTGACAGAGCCACTTAATGACTCATAGCTTTTATTTACGGGAGTTGGAAAATGACCCCTTACGGTTACTTGCTGAAATTTCAACTTTACAAAAGATCTGGCTTGAACACTCTGTCCAGATTGTTTACACGCCCTGTTATACATTTCCAGATCGGCAAGCTCAGTATATACTGGCTCCTCAACACCCGCTGATTGGTTATTCATTTTCCTCTTCACCATCTAATGAGAGTGGACTGGTCGCGGCCAGACCGTTGAATAAAGAAAATCAACAGCAAGTGCAGACTAAAAATCCTCAGTTTACAGCCAGCAAAACCCAATGCACTGCCCCCAGCAAAGGCCTTAAACATCGTACAAACCCAACCAGACAATCCATATCTGCTAAATGCAACAAAAACGGGGCCGATCACAGTGCATCCAAAAAAGCTGTGAAAGTCAAAGCGATATACAACAAAACCTTAAAAAACAGACTAAAGCAAAAAATAAGGAACGCAAGATCAATCGGCTTCAGATCAGCTAAAAGAAAGGGCTTTATTGGAATCGCGGCAAGAATATTGGGAGAATTCTCAGCTCAGAAGAAAAAAGCAGAATTATTACAAAATCCTCCCTTTGGCTTATCAGTCGAAGTGGTGAAGGAATATTTAAAATCGTGATTAAGATCATCTCACCAGCAAACAGTCAGTAATCGAAGAGGGGGTCCTGGCAGGGAGTAGACTGTCTGCCCTGAGAAGAAGCACAGTCAGGAACTGTCTCGAAATAATTTCCACATTTCAGGATACTGCCTGCAAAGGCCCGACCGTTTTTGCTTTTGCGGGAAGCGGGTGGCGCCCCTGGAAGTCTGGAAATTATTTCAGGATAATTCCCAAGTGCGCTCAGGAAAAAGGGATCCCCTTTTGTTGGTTGAGAATTTGTGGTTGCGCTATCAATCAAGGTACTCCCGGGCAATCTTACAGTAATGTCACAGCTTTACCGATCAACGTTCCCTCGGTTCGAATTAAGTCACCGTCATCGTCGAACTCGTCAAAGGGCGCTCTACCTTCGAGTACCAGCATTTTTTTTCTGCGAGTTTCCTCCTCCTTGAATAGAGGCAGATTCATCTGCCTGGCCAACTCGCTGGCGGCGATGATAACCAGTGCCTGATCTCTGGCAGACCATGGAGTGATCTCTGCCACAAGAAGTGCAGGCGACCTCGCTGACTTAGTGAGTACCAGGCGGATAAGAGACATTCTGCGAATGACGCCCTGCCGGTTTTTTTTGGC
>JAQFVO010001001.1 GCA_027942505.1 Endozoicomonas sp.
GGAGGCACAGAGACACGGAGAAGAGAAAAAAAGCTTTTCCTCTGTGTCTTCGTGACTCTGTGGCTAAAGCTTTCATGGCAGAGGGTGACAAACCATCGTCATGAACATTTGTGTCAGGCGGATGGTTGAGTGACCATTGAACAGGTGGGTCAGGTGGTGAGACTTGGCTTGATGGGTTCTCGGCAGAAGTATCTGTACATCTTCAACACTTGCGCGCAACTGGCAAAACGGGGTGCTGGCTCAAGCTGAGAAAACAATCCTATTCCAACAAAGGCAAGGCCCCGTTGGAACAGAGCATCAAAGCAAACTATTTTTTTGCCCATCTTGACACTCTGAACTAGACTCTAGTGGTGTTTTAGTAGCGGTCCACTGTTTAACTGCATCTGACGTCTACCGTGAGCAGTTAATCGTCATTAGAGCCGTATACTAATCACAGATAACTAATCAGGACAACCTTCAACCTTCCGTCGACTCTGTGTTGCCGTATTAGACACAGTCCAGTTTATACGACGAATCTATTACGTATCTTCCTGCATGGACTGTGGGCCTTGTTTTTCAACACATACTATCGGATGGCTACCCGCTTTATCTGCTTTACCTGTTTGCCGGTTGTTAATTTCGCGGCCATTTGATCAGCGTCACGCCTGCGCTGACAGCGTGACGCTTAAGAGAGCTGGAGCCAGAGCAACACACACACGAAGGTAACTGGTTGTGACCAAAAATCTACGCATTCTACCTCTGGCTGGTGCCGTGGCTCTGCTGTCCGGCAATGCTATGGCCATTGAAGCTCCCAAGCCTACCGATATGCTGACTGACGGCTGGGAGGTACACGGCTATGCACGTGTAAGTTGGCGTTTGAGTGAAAACTGGGTCTCTGTTAACTATGAATATGGCAAGGATGATTACAATCTGGCGGCTACTACCGGAAAAAATCCTAACCAAGTTGAGTTCAATATCAGCAAGAACACAACGTTCCGGAATGGTGTCCGGTCAGATCTCTATGTTCGTGCAGAATACGGCAATGGTGACCCCAGCTTCTACTCCTCCACTGGTAGTGAAGACAGCAACAACTTAAATGAAGGCCCCTTCGAAATGAAAGAAGCCTATCTACGCTTGGGTGGTTTGGGCTATCTGCCGGAAGATGGCAGCATCTGGGCAGGTCGTCGCTTCTTGAACCGTGAACAAGGACTACTCTCCGCTGAATTCTGGAAGCAGTCGTCTGGTGTTGGCTTTGGTTACGAGCAAAATGGCACTGGTATTGCCATTGTTTCTGTAGACCCTGGTGAAAAAGCCGAAAAACCTGATGGCAAGACACTCCACTCTTTGGATCTGTATACCTACAACCACAAAATGCTCGGCGGCAGCTTTAACTTTGATGTCAAAGCCATGAAGGTTGGAGATAAAGATAACTACGGGCCTAATGATGCCAAAGATGGGGTTGGTGCTTCTATCACCTATAATCGTGACTACTACGGATTTGATGGCTGGAGTTTGACCGCTCTGGCCTATGGTTATGGGTTAGCTGGCAACCGAGGTGTAAACTTTGGTCAGTGGAGTGGTGGCGTATCCACGGTTGATGGCAAGAAGGGCAATAGTATCTTTTTTACTTCCTATGGTGTTTTGAATATCAATGACCGCTGGCAAATGGCTTCTGAAGTCACCTACCTGCACGGGGAGAAGATCTTTGGTCTGGGGGCAATAGAGGGTGACGTCATAGCTTCTGACGGCAATACCGTTGACCGATTACTAGTTGCCCTGAGACCTTTCTACAAAGTTAACGATAACTTCCGCTGGGAGTTCACTCTTTCTTACGGTTTTGAGAAAGATTACTTTGATACGGTTCCTGCCCCTACTGATGCCACCAAAAAAATCAAAATAGAAAACAAAACCAATATCTACGCCGCTGAAATTGCAGCTGTGTTTACTGTGAACTCGGACTACTTCGGCCGACCACAGATCAAGCCGTTCTTTACCTTCATGAGCAAGGACTCGAGCAACGCAGCTATTGACAAACTTGGCTGGGGTTCTTATGCCAACAACGACAAGAGCACCTACCAGTTCGGTGTAGAAGGTGAAATTTGGTTTTGATCCAGTGAATTAAAAAATCAGAAAATCGAGGTCTTTCGTCATGCATAACTCTTGTCATTTACAGTGGTAAAAACAGAGATGTGCATGATGAAGGTCCTGACCATTTTTCGCCCCCGGTTTTAAGCAGTTTTCTTTTCTGCCACACAGGTACTGAGCCGAAGAGAAAGAGCTTTTTCTTTGTGCGTCCGCAATAATCTTCCCCCTTTGCAGATAAAACCCTCATCAGCCCATCTGCCCCCCCCAGCCAACAGGAGACAGCATGAAAGCCGCCGTCGTCCATCACTTTAAAGAACTGGTCAGCGAAGAAAAAGCGAAGAATTATTTCAGTCTACAAATTTGCCTTCAGTTTCATACTTACCTCAAGTTCACCTTCGGGGGTGGGTGCTGGTGCTGTTTTACGCCCGTTTTTCAGCACGGCAGGTTGGGTAACATTCACCAGTTCTAAGGAAAATGTCGCATTTTCTCTATGATACGAAAGAGCTCCTGTGTTACCTAAAAAAAAAAA
>JAQFVO010001264.1 GCA_027942505.1 Endozoicomonas sp.
TTGTTGCTG
This sequence comes from Endozoicomonas sp., assembly GCA_027942505.1. Taxonomy (GTDB): domain Bacteria; phylum Pseudomonadota; class Gammaproteobacteria; order Pseudomonadales; family Endozoicomonadaceae; genus Endozoicomonas. Next base: position 10 of record JAQFVO010001264.1, read on the forward strand.
GAGAGAAAAGATATACGACTCAACGCGCAAGATCAGCAGGGTATGACGCCCCTCCTGATCGCTGCCGATCTCGGCCATGTCGAGTGCATGGAACTCCTGCTGCTGGCAGGCTGTGGACAAGTCAACGCTAAAGGTCCCGGCGGCTTCACGCCTCTTTGCATTGCTACCAGTAAAGGTCATGTTGCCTGTGTCAGATTACTGCTCAACACTGAGGGCATTGATCCCAACCTGAGGGATCGTAACTTTCAGGCACCCCTGGACCACGCTGCTCAAAATGGCTACACAGAGTGTCTCCAGCTTCTGCTGGAGACAGGCATTTGCCGGGTCAATGACATCGACGCCCAGGGCAATCTGCCTCTGCACAAGGCTGCCATGGCAGATCACTTGCAATGTCTCAAGTTACTGCTGGGCGTCAGTGGCATCAACGTCAACCAGGAGAATAACGCCGGTTGGACCGCCTTGCACTACGCCATCGCCAATCGTCACCTGGGGTGTGCTGAGGTATTGCTCGGCGCAGACGGTACTGAGGTTAATAACTTCACTAAGGCGCCCTGGACTCCCCTGGGTTGTGCCGCCATATATAACTTTTCAGATTGCGCAAGGCTACTACTGAGACAGGAGCTCACTGAGGTCAATCTGAGAGATAGTGGCCAGATGACCCCCCTTGACTATGCCGTCAAGTATGGCAGCGCAGAGTGTACCGATGTCTTGCTGTGGGCAGGCGCTCACCGGGTCATCAATGATATCAGTGGCGAAGGCTACACACCGCTGAGCAAAGCTGCCGAGCAGGGCTTCTTCGCCTGCGTCAGGTCTCTGGTCACAACCACCGGTATTCAGGTTAATGATAAAAATTCCGATGGCTTAACGGCCCTGCACTTCGCCGCCGCCAGAGGCCACATTGCCTGTGTGCAAGATCTTCTGGGAGCCAAAGACATTGACGCCAATGCCAGGACCGTCAACGGCTGGACACCGTTAGAATATGCCGTTATGGGGGGGCATGCACAATGCACCTGGGCCTTGCTGTCGGCCGACGACAGCAGGATCAATGATCAAAATCCGAGGGGCAATACGCTGCTTTGCAGTGCGGTCGCAGAGGGCCGAACTGCCTGTCTGCAGGTATTGCTGAGAAATGAGCATATTTTGGTCAACCTGGCGAACTACGCAGGCTGGACCCCCCTGATGTGTGCCGTCGTGCTTGACCACACAGAATGTCTCAAGTTATTGCTTAATACCGGCATGATTCCCATTAATAAGGCGACTGAACTGGGCTGGACGCCAATGACCTTTGCCGCCCGACACGGTCGTGGGGAGTGTCTCAGACTGCTGCTGGGGGTCGCTGACATCAAGGTCAACCAGAGAGATCAACACTACCAGACACCTCTGGACTGGGCTGCCCATAAGGGCGACGAACAGTGCCTGCTGATTCTGCTGGAGACCGGCAAATGCCGGGTCAATGATCATAATCTCAAGGGCCTTACGCCACTTTGCAGTGCAGCCAAAGCGGGCCACGAGTCCGCTGTTGAGGCACTACTTACAGCAGAAGATATTCAGGTCAACAGATCCGGACCTGACGGTATGACAGCACTGCACTATTGCGCCAGATATGGCTACTTACGATCTCTCAGACTGCTACTGCTCGTCACTGACATCAACGTCAATCCAAAAGATGTCTACGGCTGCTCCCCCCTGGACTTAGCCACCAGACACGGCCACACAGAGTGCGCCCAGGACCTGCTGAATATGGGTGGTCGCCTGACAACTCAGACGACAGGTGCGACAACAGCGCCGGCAGAAAGCCGCCCGACCGGCGAGCCAGCCTGAATTACCAATCAGTAAAGCTGTCTCCTAGTCACAAATATTCATGACGATGGTTTGTCACCCTCTGTCATGCAAGCTTTAGCCACGGAGACACAGAGGAAAAGCTTTTTTTCTTCTCCGTGTCTCTGTGCCTCCGTAGCAATTTTCTTTCACGGCAAATATTGGAACAGGGAGGTGAATGCCCGGACAGATGGCCATCCCTGCCAAGTGGGTTCCGTACAATCCCTGTACCCAATGACAGCGGTGAGACAGGTCATCCCCCTCCGAACATGGACTGCGCAAGAAGGGATTTAAGACTTGTGCTTAAGAGATAGCTGGTAAAGTGAGACGTACTTTCCAAAAGCAGTTATCACAAAGCACTGAAGAAGGTACAGTGGTGGAAAATACCAACCAATCGTCGTCCTCACGACAGCCTGGAAGGCGGCAATCCGTCGCCAGACATAGACCCGGCCTTCGCAACGCAGATCACTCCACTCAGGATCGCTTTCAGCAATTGGCATGTTAAGTCTGTGACGTTGCTACCGGAAGCAGTACGGCAGTAATTCATCACTACATAACAAGTGTCGTTTAAAAAGCGGCTGTGGCAATTCCCGGTAATTATTAAATTATCTAATCGAATGATTGAACTTTATTTCATGGAGAGACTCAGTGATCTGTCCGCTGAGTCCAAATTTGCAGACAAGGCGAACATGACAATGGCAAACGGTGTGATGTTGTCCTGACTTCAACACAATAGAGGGAAAATCTGCGATGAATCTGCCATCCATTCCTGTCCAGAGCGCTGCTGTATCCCAATCTCAATTTCACGACAGTCATACAGGTGAAAGTGCCAGTGCAGCAGAGTTTGATCGTTGGACCATCAGTTTAAGC